>DATFFV010000213.1:0-6416 GCA_035249885.1 Gammaproteobacteria bacterium
TGTGGATTCTCTCGGCCGGAAACCTACCCTCATGGCGCAGCCAACGGGCCGACTCGACGCCCCCCGGGCGCCGGGCGGCCAGGATCTCTCGATTCTCGACGCGAGCACCGTCGTCGCGACGATCGTGGTCGCACCCGACGGACGCGTCGTCGGCGCGAATTCCCGCATGCGGCAGTTCCTCGGCTTCACCGTGGCGCACGCCGAGGCTGGGGCCAGCCGGCTCGGCGACTTTCTCGTTGACGCGTCGGTGTGGGCAACGTGGCGAGCTGCCACTCGCACGTCGCGCGCCATCGAGGTCACGCTGCGTGGGCGTGATGGCGCGGAGAAACTCTTTCGCGGCGATCTTTACGCCGACGGCGAGGGCGCCGAGCAACGCATCGTCGCGGTGCTCGTCGACGGCGACGATGGCAAGGCGCTGCGCGCGGTTGCGCAGCACGGCGCCCGCATGGAAGCGCTCGGCAGCCTCACGGCCGGTGTCGCTCACGACTTCAACAATCTGTTGACCGTGCTCGTCGGCAATCTCTATCTCGTCGCCGAAGAGCTCCGCGAGCAGCCCGAGTTGTTCGCGAAGCTCAAGGCCGCGCGCGACGCCGGCAAGCGCGGTGCGGACCTCGTCAAGCAGCTCATGACGTTCGCGCGACGCGAGGAGCTCGAGGTGGGGACGATCGATCCTGTCAAGGTCGTTGCGAACCTGACGCCGTTGCTGCGGCGCGCGCTCGGCGCACGCATCAGTTTCGAAACAGCGTTTCACGAGCACGCCGTCGCCGTGCGCGCGAGCGCCGCGCAGCTCGAGAGCGTCGTCGTGAACCTGGCGATCAACGCGCGCGATGCGATCGAGGGCAAGGGCCGCGTCGCGGTCGAAGTGGATTGTCTCGAGGTGCGGGAGCACGAAGCGCCACTGCGCGGCGTGCGCAGCGGCGGGCGTTACGTCGCGGTCCGCGTTCGCGACACGGGCGGCGGCATTCCTCCGCAGGCGCTATGCCGCGTCTTCGAGCCGTTCTTCTCGACGAAGCGCGAGCGCGGCGGCACGGGGCTCGGGCTCAGCATGGTGCGTTGGTTCGCGGAGCAGTCGGGCGGCGCCGCGACCATCGAGAGCGTCGTGGGCCAAGGTACGACCGTCACGGTGCTGCTGCCGCAGCTCGCGGAGCCGGCCATCGAGGCCAACGAGAAGACGATGCCGCTCTCGACGTTGCCCTCGGGAGACGAGCGTGTCGTCGTGCTGGCGCTCGACGAAGCGCTGCGAGCGACGATTCACCAAACGCTCGAGGTGCTCGGCTATCGCGTGAAACTGGCGTCGGGCACCGAGGATCTGCTCGCGGCCGTGGCCGCCGAGCCCACGCGGTTGCTCGTCGTCGACGGACTTGGCCGCGGCGACGCAGACGTGCTCGTTCGCGCGCGCGCGGTCCAGCCGGACTTGCGCATCATTGCCACGGCCGATCCGGGGCGCGTGTCGGAACGAGTACCGATCACAGGGCTCGCGTGGCTCACGAAGCCGTTCTCGCTCGCGGATCTCGCGGGCACCGTGCGGCGCACGCTCGACGCGACGACCTAGGCGTTCTTGTCGTCGAGCAGTGCCGTGAGGCGTTCGAGAGCCGAGGTGAGGCTGCGCATCGCCGCGAGCTGCTCGCCGCTCAACGACTCGAGAACCTCGGCGAAATGCTGGAGCCGTTGCTCCTGGGCACGCTGGAACGCGCGCCGGCCCTTCGGCGTGGTGCTGACCAGGACGCCGCGACCGTCGGTTTTGTCACCAGCGCGTCTCACGAGGCCTTCTTCGACGAGAGCCGTGACCATTCTCGACATCGTGGCTGGACGGACCATCTCGTTGTCCGCTAATGCCGTCACCGAGATGGGGCCGCGCTTCTCGATCACCGACAGCGCGCTGAGGCGCTCGGGCGTCATTCCATTCGGGAGCTCGAGGGTACGCAGTTGCCGAGTCAAGCGCGCGAACTGCTCGTGCAGCAGAGCGGCAATCTCAGAGCGCGCATCCGTTTCGCCGGGTAAACCTTCGACGCTCATGGCCCGATCACCTCTTTCGTTGTATTTTTTGCAGCGATTCGAAAAGGCGAGAGATTGTAGAGGCTGACAACTGATTTGCCGACGTTCTGGGATCGGATTCCCGCCTCAGTCGAACGCGAGCGTAAACCGAAATGAAATCAGCCGCTCGGGAAACAGGCTCGGGTTCGTCGAGTCGACATCCTGGAATTGGAACTGTCTGTCGAGCAGATTGTCGGCGTTTAGCGACAGCAAACCCCGGCGATTCGGCAGTCGGTAGCCGATGAACGCATCGAGAATCGAAAACCGATCTTGCCCCGGCGCTAGTGCCGGTGGCCCAGGAAACGGTGACGGTGCGGTGAACAAACCGTCTTGCTTGACACCCGTCACGCGGGCGCCCGCCGTCAGGCCCCTGCGCCCGAAATAGCGAATCTCGAGCGGCAGTCGCTCGGTCGTCATTTGCCGGTAGCCGAATACCTCTAGCTCGTTTCGATAGCGACCGTGCTCGTATCGTGCGCTGACGCTGAGCCGGTCGTGCGGCGCCCACAGAAGGTATGCCGTCTGTAGCCGCTCGCTGAGCTCGACCTCGCTCGCAGTGCTGGCGCCGGGGCCAGAGGCTATGATGACCACGCGGTCTGTCTCGCGCAAGTCCGCTTGCCAGCCGACGAACAGTCGGGAGGAAAGCTCGTGCTCGATGCTGAGACCGCGCACGAACGCGCTGTCGGCGGCGGTACCGTGGATCAGCTGAGTGAAGCCCGCGAGTTGCACGGGTTCGAGGCGCGGTTGCGTGTTCTGCATCGACGTGCTCAGCGAGCTGAGCAGCGCTTCGAAGGCCGCAGCACGAACGGTCGTACGACTCGTCGGTCGCCACATGACGCCGAGCTTGGGGCTGACGGCGTCCTTCGAGACTTGCGTTCCATCGATGTCGTCGATCGCCACCCCCGCAGTTACGGTGACGTTGGCCGCGGGCCTGTAGTTTGCATAGCTATAGGCACCCAGTTGTCGGCTGCTGTCGTTTCTCACTTCTATGGACGTGGGGAATCCCGGTAACGTGAGGATCCTAACGCTGTCGGTTTGCCGGCGAGCCAACATGACGCCGCTCTGGAGGGTGACGCTGCCCGTCGAATACAGATGTTGGGCGTCGACGGTGTAAGAGTTTTGATCTGAGTTTAGGGAAAATATGTCGCCGCTCGTTATCTGCGACTGTGCGTCTTGAACGATCAGCGAGCCGAGTAGGAGATGATTGGGCACGAATTGATGCTTCGCGCCAAGGCGCAGAGAGTCCGCCTGCTCGGTGCCGCGAATGATGGACGAATAGAGCTGGCGGTCGAACATCGTCGTCAGGTCACCAGACTCTCCGCGGACCGCGCGTAACTCGGCTTGCAGATTCGTCGCCGCGCTCGGCCGGTATTGGACGAACGCATTGCCGACGCGCTGGTCGACGTCGTTGTTCTCGCGAAAACCCTCGGTGGCGAATCGGTAGTAGCCCCCGCTGTAGGAGAGCGCATCGTGTAGCCCGGCGAGTGTGACGTCATGGCCGATGGTGTCGTTGCCGCCGCCCACCGCGGAGGCGCGCAGCTTGAGCCCATCGGCGATCATCGGCGAATCGAGCTCGTCGAACGACAGCGGGCTCGGGCCCGAACGCTGCGCGAGGAAGGAGTTCGTTTGGGCGAGCTGCGGCTTGATCGGCGTGACGTTGGCCGGCTGCAACAACTGCGAGACGTACAGCTCGCTGACGCGCGCGTCCTCATGTCGCGGCTCTGCCGAATAGACATCGGCGAGTAAACGGTGCGCTGTGTAATCGGTGGGATCAGCCGCGATCGACTGGAACGCATGCAGCTGGGCGAGCCGACCGAAGCCGAGCTCCGTGTACACGCGGCCGACAGCCGCGCTGCGGGTAGCGAGGTCCTCGTCGAGTGTGAAGGACGAGCGGTACACGGGTTCGTCGCGATTCTTGTCGGCGGCGAGTCGCAAGTCTTGCAGCGCTGTAACGGGCCGGTTGTTGCGCAGGTGGCTCAAGCCCGAGTAAAGCCACGGTGTGGGGTCGGCCGGGTCGAACTCTTTGGCGAGCTCGAGTTGGCTCTCGCTGAGCTCGCCACGGTTCTCGGCGCCGTAGACCTTGGCCATGTAGTCACGAATCAGCGGATTCGCCGGATCCAAGGTCACGGCGAGCTCGAGCTGTCGTCGCCCTTCCTGGTCCGCGCCGGCTTGGAGGAGGGCGAGGGCGAGCCCGAGACGCGCCAACGGGGCTTGCGGCTCCACCCCAACGGCTGACGAGAAGGCGTCGCGCGCGGCACTGAGGTCGAAAGCTCTGAGGTGCGCGAACCCAAGCACGACGAGCGGCGTGCTGATCGTAGGAGCCAAGGCTCGGGCACGAGTTGCGTGATCGATCGCTGCGCGCGTGTCGCCGTGCGCGAACGCGAGCTCGGCGAGCTTCGTGAGTGCCAGCGGGTTGTTTGGTTCGTGCTCGACGGCCCGGCGGATCGTGCGTTCGGCAGCTGCAAGATCGCCGGCGCTCTGCTCGACGAACGATAGTACGATGAGCGCTGGGACCGAGCGCGCGTCGGCGTTCAGAGCTTCTGCCGCGAGCTCGCGAGCGGTGGCGCGGTCGGCACGTTCGAGCGCCAACTGAGCGCGCAGGGCGAGCGCCGTCGCGTTGCGCGGTGAGATGCGGAGCGCCGTGGCGAGGTCGTCCTCGGCCGCCGCGTCGCGCGCCGTGCCGAGCCGCGCAGCGGCGCGCCTCGCGAAGAACTCGGCATCTACTTGTTCGGCCGCCGTGGGTGCCTGGTCCGCGGCAGGCAAAGGCTCCGCCACGACAGACGGATAGTGGCCGGCCCAACGCATGAGATCGATCGGCGTCGCGTAGGGCGTTGCCGAAGGGGCTTGGCCTTCACGAGCCGTTGCCACGTAATCACTCTTGACCGCGAGCTCGCCGGCCGTCGTCGTCACGACGACCTCGCCCTCGAGGACGACGATCTCGGTGAGCTTGCGTTCCTCGTCGACGCGGATATCGAACTCGGTGCCTTCGAGGCCGGCATTGGCATATGGCGTCGTGAAGCGCAACAGCCGCGGGTCACGGCTGATGACATGAATCGCGCCGCGGATCAGCTCGAGGAGCGAGCCTTCGCCCGAAGGCGGTTCCGGCAGGTTCAACGTCGTGTTCTCGTCGACGCGCTGCGTGCTCCCGTCGGGCAGTGTGATCGTTACGCGGCTTGCGGCGAACGTATGGATCGCATGGCCGTAGCAGGCGCGGTCGCCCGTCGTTAGCGGCGTCCACTCCGACCCTTCGCCGTGCTGCATCTCGGCGCGGCCTTCGACGGTCGTGATTTCGGCGGACCAGTCCTCGCAGCCGCGTGTCGTTTGTGCGGCGAGCGGACAAAGCCAGAGACACGCCGCCGCGGCGACGGCGTGCCACGCCGACGGCCCCGCGATGCGGGCCCCGCAGCGTGCGGGCAAGGATCTCTGCGGTGGCGAACGACCCATCGACGACCTTATTGTGTGCGCGGATAGCCCGAGGCAGTCGCAGACCGTTCGGGACGGGTGAAGCCGCGCTTTATAGTATGCGCCGCTAACGATCAGTCCTGGCTGGTAGGGTGTCAAGTGCGCAACAAACCCCCGAGCACGACGGCTGGCGCCGATCCGCTCCCGGCCAAGATCGGGCGCGGGGCCGCGCTCGGCCTCACGCTCGGGCTCGTGGGCGTCGCCGTCGCTTTGCTGCCTTGGACGCTCGCGGTCGAGCAGATGGCGGGCTTAAGCGCGTTGTTCGGCGTGCGCGGCGCGTGGCCGCCGCCGACTGACGTCGTCATCGTCGGAATCTCGCGCGACGCGGCGCGGGGCGTGGGCCAAACGACGGAGCTCGATACGTGGACGCGCGCATTGCACGCGGACCTCGTCGACGAGCTCACCGCTGCGGGCGCGCGGCTCATCGTCTTCGATCTGCGGTTCGACGAGCCGCGCGACGCCGAAGGCGACCGCCGTTTCGCGGAGTCGATCGCGCGCACGGGCAACGTGCTGCTGCTCGAGTGGACCGACGAGGAGGTCATCGCGCTCGGTGAGGGGCGCAACGCGGTGAGCGAGACCCGGCGACCGCCGCTGCCCGAGCTCAAGGCCGGAGCCCTCGGCTCCGCGCCGTTCGTGTTGCCCAGCGTTCCCGTGCGTGTCAGTCAGTTCTGGACCTTCGGCCGCGCGACGACGGATACGCCCACGCTGCCGGCCGTGGCGACTCAAGCAGCGTTGCTGCCGTACTACGAGGAGCTGCTCGCGGTCTTGGAGCACGCGGAGCCAGGCGTGACGACGGCATGGCCGCAGTCCGAAGCCGTCATCAGGGCCGAGCCCGGCCTCGAGCTCACGGTGCGCTCGATTCGCCGCGCCTTCGAGAGTCGGCCGGGGTTGGCGGCCGCGGCGCGCGAGCAGCTCGACGGCGC
>DATFFV010000214.1:0-3021 GCA_035249885.1 Gammaproteobacteria bacterium
GGCCGAGTTCGAGCGCGTGGCCTGGGAGGCCGAAGGCGCGGCCGGCCCCGAGGTCGCGCCCACGGCGTCGGCTTGGGAGGCGGGCGACATCGCGGCCGTCCTGGCCGGCACGCCGCTCGCGGGCGACGCGCGCGCCATCGACCTGCTCACCGACTTGAGGCACGGTGGACTTTATCAGCGCATGGACGAGGTCGGCCGGCAGCGCCTGTCCGCCGTCATGGCCCGGACTCTCGAAGCGCTCGAGGGCCGGGCCGACGCACGGAAGTACTTGGAGCGCGTGCTGCCCGTCTATCGTGCGGTCGGCCGCCGCAGCGCCTACCTCGCGCTGCTCAACGAGAACCCGGCCGCGCTCGCGCGCCTGCTTACGCTCGTCGTCGGCAGCTCGTGGCTTGCGCGGCAAATGGCCGAGCAGCCGTTGCTGCTCGACGAGCTGCTCGACAATCGCGTGTTCGATACGCCGCCGACGCGCGCCGAGCTCGAGTCGCTGCTCGAGCGCACGACGCACGACGCTGCGTCGGGCGACGTCGAGGCTTTGCTCGACGCGATCCGGGTTTTTCAGCGCACGGCGATCTTCCGCATCGCGATTGCCGATCGCCTGGGCTCGCTGCCGCTCATGAAGGTCAGCGACCGGCTCACGGACACGGCCGAGCTCGTGCTTGGGTTAGCGTTGCGCACGGCGGAGCGCGAGCTCGTCGCGAAGTACGGCGTACCTCGCTGCGGGCCGCCGCTGCGCGAGGCCGGGTTCGCCGTGATCGGCTACGGCAAGCTCGCGGGGCTCGAGCTCGGCTACGGCTCCGATCTCGATCTCGTGTTCCTCCACGATTCCTCGGGTCCCCAGCAAGAGACCGACGGCAATCCGCCCGTCGACAACGAGCGCTTCTTCGGCCGGCTCGTGCAGCGGCTCATCCACTTCCTCACGATTCAAACGAGCTCGGGCAGGCTCTACGAGGTCGACACGCGTCTACGGCCGAGCGGCAAGTCGGGCTTGCTCGTGACGAGCCTCGACGGCTTTCGGCACTACCAAGCGACCGAAGCGTGGGTGTGGGAGCATCAAGCGCTGCTACGCAGCCGCGCGCTCGCGGGCTCGGCCACGGTCTGCGAGGGCTTCGAGCGCATTCGCCGCGAGGTGCTCGTCGCGCACGTCGACCGGACCAAGCTCAAAGTCGAGGTCGCGAAGATGCGCCGCCGCATGCGCAGCGAGCTCACGCTCGCGAAGCCCGGCTTCTTCGACGTCAAGCAGGACGCGGGCGGCATCGCCGACATCGAGTTCCTCGTGGACTACTGGGTGCTCGCACACTCGGCCCAGTACCCCGAGCTCGTGGTATTCCCCGACAACATTCGCCAGCTCGAGGCGCTGGAGCGCGTGGGCCTCGTCGGCGCCGAGCGTTGCGCCGCGATCAAGGCGGCCTATCTCGCGCTGCGGCAACGCGTGCACGAGCTCGCGCTCGACGAGGCCGGGCGAGTCGTCGGCGCCGACGAGTTCGTCGCCGTTCGCGCGCTCGTGAGCGGCGTGTGGCGCGAAGTGTTCGCCGACGTCGAAGGCGACTAGGTGCGCGCGACAGGTATAATCCGCGGCGGTTCGGCCGGAGAGCGAAGCAGTGCGCGAACGTCACGGTACGGTGCAGGAGAATTTGAGCGCGGCGAACGCCGAACGCGTCTACAAGGTTACGAAAGCCGACCTGCCGCTGCACTGCCCCAGCCCCAGCATGTACCTGTGGAACTCCCACCCCAAGGTCTATCTGCCCATCGAGGCAACGGGCGAGGCGATATGTCCTTATTGCAGCTCGATGTACCGCCTGGTCGGGGACGATCGGCGGTAGTCGCGCCGCCATGATCGTCGTCACCGGCGGCGCCGGGTTCATCGGCAGCAATCTCGTCCGCGAGCTCGGTCGCCGCGGTTACGATCGCGTCATCGTCGTCGACGACTTGAGCGACGGCCGTAAATTCGTCAACTTGGTCGGCGCCAACGTAGCCGACTACTTCGACAAGACGGAGTTCCTCGCGAGGCTCGAGGATGGCGATCTCGGCAAGATCGATGCGATCTTCCATCAGGGCGCCTGCGCCGTGACCACGGAGTGGAACGGCCGCTACATGATGGAGACGAACTATCGCTACTCCGTCCAGCTGCTCGAGCACTGTCTCGCCGAAGGCGTGCCGCTCGTCTATGCGTCCTCGGCTGCCGTGTATGGCGCGAGCACGGTATTCAAGGAGAACGACCGTTCGGCCGAGCGGCCGCTCAACGTCTACGGCTACTCGAAGCTCCTGTTCGACGACTATGTGCGCCGCCGTCTCGTCGAGCGTCACAAGCGGCGTGCCAAACGCCGCGGTGCGCCCGTCGCCGGGCTGCGCTATTTCAACGTGTACGGCCCGGGCGAGGCCCATAAGGGCGCGATGGCGAGCGTCGCGTTCCACCTGCACGGCCAAGTCGCCGCGACGGGCGCCGCGAAGCTATTCGAGGGCAGCGCCGGGTACGGCCCCGGCGAGCAGCGCCGCGACTTCATCCACGTCGGCGACGTCGTCGACGTGAACTTGTGGTTCCTCGAGCACCGGCGCGTGTCGGGCATTTTCAACGTCGGCACGGGCGGAAGCGCCACGTTCAACGATGTCGCGCGCGCGATCATCGCGTGGCACGAGCGCGGCGCGATTCGCTATATCCCGTTCCCCGACGACTTGCGGTCGCGCTACCAGAGCTTCACCGAAGCCGACGTGACCGCGCTGCGCGCCGCGGGCTATCAGAAGTCTTTTCGCGACGTACGCACGGGCATCAAGGACTACCTCGACGCGCTCGGCCAAAGGTCGTGACGGCACGGGACGAAGCCCTTGAAGGGGACAGAGTCCTCGAAGGGGACAAAGTCCTCGTCGTCGGCCCCTCGTGGGTTGGCGACATGGTGATGGCGCAGGCGCTCTACAAACTCCTGCGACTGCGGAGTCCCGCGGCCGAGATTCATGTCGTTGCCCCGAGCTGGTCGCTCCCAGTCCTTCAGCGCATGCCCGAGGTCGCGCGCGGCATCGAGCTTGCCG
>DATFFV010000215.1:0-8920 GCA_035249885.1 Gammaproteobacteria bacterium
TGGCTCGGTGCGGAGCGCACGCGTGCGTTTCGCGAGTGGCGGTTGTTGCGCCAGCTGCGCGCCGCCGGCCTACCCGTGCCGAACCCCGTGGCCGCGCACGCCTATCGAACGGGCGCGATCTACACGGCCGATATCATCACCTTGTATTTGCGCGATACGCAGAAACTGTCGTGGTTCATCGCGCAGGGCCGCGCGCCCGCGGAGTGCTGGCAGCGCGTGGGCGCGATGATCCGGGCCGTGCACGACCGCGGCGTCGACCATCCCGATCTCACGGCGCACAACGTGTTGCTCGACGCCGCGGGCAACCCCTTCCTCGTCGACTTCGACAACGCACGCGTCAAGCCGGCTGGTGAATGGCAGCGCCTCGGGCTCGAGCGCTTCAACCGCTCGCTGCGCAAGGTCGCGCTCGAGACCGGCACCGAGTTCGACGCCGCGGCCTGGCGCGAGCTTACGGCAGGCTACCAGGAGCGTCGCGCCGCGCGGCTCTAGCGGTGCTGCGCCTTGAGCAGGTCGCGGATCTCCACGAGCAGCTTTTCCTCGGCCGAAGGACCCGGCGGCGCCGGCGGCGGCGCAGCTTCCTGCTTCTTCCTGAGCTTGTTGAGCGCGCGGATGACCAGGAAGATCGCGAGCGTGACGATCACGAAGTCGAGCACGGTGTTGACGAACATGCCGTACTTGATAATCGGCGCGCCGGCGGCTTCGGCCACCGCGACGCTCGCGAAGGTTTGGCCCATCGTGAGGTTGACGAACAGGTTGCTGAAATCCACGTTGCCCATGAGCAACCCGATCGGCGGCATGATGACGTCGTTGACGAGCGAAGTGACGATCTTGCCGAACGCGGCGCCGATGATGATGCCGACGGCCATGTCCATGACGTTGCCGCGCATCGCGAACTCTTTGAACTCTTTGAGCATGATCTCCCCCGGGGTTCTCATTGTTATGCCGGCGCGCCGATGGGCCGCGCTCGCCGCAGTGTACTCCTGGAGGCTCGGCGAACGCGGTTCAGCGCGCGTAGACGTCGGGGTGCGGCGGAGGCCTGCTCTTGAACTTCTTGTAGAGCCAAAGATATTGCTCGGGCGCGAGCCGGATGTAGTCCTCGAGTCGCGCAGTGAGACGTTCGGTGTCGCGAGTCGCAGATTCACTGGGCAGGCCCTCGACCGGCGGACCGATGTCCACGCGATAGTCGCCGCTCGGCAAGCGGCGGAAGAAGTAGGGCAACACCGTCGCGCCGCTGATGGACGCGAGCTTGCTCGTGGCCGTGTTCGTGACCGCGGGCTCCCCGAAGAACGGCAGGACCTCGCTCTGCTTGCCGAGGGTGGTCTGGTCGGGGAGATAGACCACGGCGTAGTTGTTGCGCAGGTTGCGCAACAGGGCACGGACGTTGTCGCGCGGAATCTGCTCGTGCGCGAAGCGGTGGCGGCCGCGGCGGATCATCACGTCCATCATCGCGTTGCGCTGGGGCCGATACATGCAGCTCGCGCGCGGCACGATCGCTTCGAGCACGGCGACACCGACCTCGAGCGTCGTGAAATGCGCGGCGAACAGCAACGCGCCGTTGCCGCGTGCGAGCGCCGCGTCGAGATGCTCGCGACCGCCGACCGTCACGCGCTCGAGCAGGCGTTCGATCGGCGTGAACCAGCCGACACCCATTTCGACGAACGACATTCCGACCGCCTCGAAGTGACGCGCGAGCAGATCCTGCCGCTCGGCCGCGTCGAGGTGCTTGAAGCAGAGCTCGAGGTTGCGTGCGGCGATGCGGTGCTCGCGGCGTTTGACGCGGCGCAGCAAGCCGCCGAGCGCGCGGCCGAGGCACCGCTGCTGGCTCGGCGGAAGGCGCGCCGCGAGGTGCATGAGCCCGAGCACCATCCAGGTCGGCCAGTAGCGCGGCCCCAAGAAGCGCCCGAGCGAGAGCTCGCCGCTCTTCTCTGCGCCGCGCTCGGGCCCGTCAGACGGTGGGCGAGGCATAGAGATCGGGCAGCGGCGGCGGCCGGCCTTTGAAGCGCTGGTGAATCCACCAGTACTGCTCCGGACAGAGCCGAATGTAGTCTTCGAGCAGCTTCGTGAGGCGCAAGGTGTCGGCGGCCTCGTCGCCGCTCGGCAGACTCGGCAGCGGCGCGCCGATGCTCATCATGTAGCGGCCGTCCTCGAGCCGGCGGCAAAAATACGGCAGCACGACCGCGCCGCTGGCTTTGGCGATCCGCCCGATCGCAGTGTTGGTCATCGCGGGCTCGCCGAAGAACGGCAATAGCACGCTGCCCTTGCCGCCGTAGCTCTGGTCGGCGGCGTACCAGACGACCGCGTTGTCGCGCAGGCAGCGCATCATCTCGCGCACGTTATCCTTCGCGAACAACCGATCGTAGTGGCGCAGGCGGCCGCGGTTCATCATGCGGTTCATGACGGGATTGCGCTGCGCCTTGTACATGCCGCACAGCTGCGTGCACAGCGGTTTCAGCGCAGGCCAGAAGAACTCGAACGTGGTGAAATGCGCGGAGAACAGAATCACTCCGCGGCCTCTGGCAAGCGCCGCGGCGAGCTGTTCCGCTCCCTCGACGCTCACGCGCTCGCGGACGGCGTCAGGCGAGCCGAACCAGCCCATCGCCATCTCGACCAGCGACAGACCCAGCGACTCGAAATGCCGTTCGACGAGCTCCGCTCGGGCGGCAGGCGTGAGCTCGGGCAAACACGCCGCGATGTTGCGTGCGGCGACTCCGCGCCGCGAGCGCAGCAGGGCATGGCCGGCCCGACCCAGCGCGCGGCCGAGCGCAATCTGGATCGCGAACGGCAGCCGTACCACGAGCCGCATCCACGCGTACGCCAACCATCCGACGAGGTAACGCAGGGCCGCGAACTTCAGGCTCCAGAATTTTTCCGAGGACATCGTGCGGGAGGGTTCTTAAGCCAAACCCAGGCTGATCTTAGCAGCTCGAAGTAGGGCACCGGCTCGAGACGAGGTGCGTCGCACCGAAGCGCTCGGGCGAGACGCCCTTCGTTGCGTTTTTTCGCGGGGTTGTTCTAGAGTCACGACAGATGGTCGTATCGCGCCAAATTTCCGCCGTGCTCGGCGTGGTTCTCGTGCTCGGCGGCACCGTGGTGTGGGCCGAGGATCCGAGTATCGTGCCCGATTACGCCGACCACGTGGTTGTCGACAAATCCGACCGCAAGCTCTATTTGCTCAAGGCCGGGCGTGTGCTCCGCGAGGTCGACGTCTCGCTCGGCCTGGTTCCCACGGGGCCTAAGCAGCGCGAAGGCGACTTCAGGACGCCCGAAGGTAAATACGTCCTCGATATGCGCAACGCCGATAGCGATTTCTTCCTCTCGATCCACGTGTCCTATCCTAACGAGTCCGATCGCGTGCGCGCCCGCGCGCAAGGTGTCGACCCCGGCGGTCAGATCATGATCCACGGCCTGCCCAACGAGCCGAAGTACGATTCGCGCCGCTACCTGGACACCGACTGGACGGACGGCTGCATCGCCGTCAGCAATTCGGACATGGTCGACATCTGGCTCATGACGCGCGAGTCGACGCCGATCGAGATTCGCCCTTAGCGGGCGGAGCAGAAGTGATCACGCAATGGACGCCTTGATCGCTCCCGAGGGCAGCCTCGAAATTCTGTCGCGTCACGAAACCAATCAGCTGCGCGATGCGGGCGGGGGCGGTCTCTACGAGCTGTGGCGCCAATGCTCGCTGGCCGTGCTCAACTCCGGCGCCTCCGACGACGACGTCCGGAGAATCTTGAGCCGCCACGAGGCGTTCCGCATCGCTGTCGTGGAATACGAAGGCGGCATCGCGATCGAGCTCAAAAACGCGCCCGACATTGCGTTCGTCGGCGGAGAGATGATCCGCGGCATTCGCGAGCACCTATTCGCGGTGCTCAGAGATTTGCTCTACGCGCACGACGACGTGCTCAACAATCCGCGGTTCGGCCTCAAGACCTCTGCGGGGATCACGGATGCGGTCTTCCACATTCTGCGCAACGCGCGCGTGCTGCGGGCGCGTGAGGAGCCGCGCCTCGTAGTGTGCTGGGGCGGGCATGCCATCGAGCGGGAGGAGTACGACTACACAAAGGTCGTCGGCTACGCCTTGGGGCTCGAGGGGCTCGACATCTGCACGGGCTGCGGCGCGGGCGCGATGAAAGGGCCGATGAAGGGTGCCACCGTCGGGCACGCGAAGCAGCGGATTCGCACGGGCCGCTACTTGGGGCTCACGGAACCCACGATCATTGCGGCCGAATCGCCGAACCCAATCTGCAACGAGCTCGTGATCCTGCCCGACATGGAGAAGCGGCTCGAGGCGTTCGTGAGGATGGCGCACGCGATCGTGGTGTTCCCGGGCGGCGTGGGCACGGCCGAGGAAATCCTATATCTGCTCGGCGTCCTGCTGAGCCCGAAGAACGAGCACGAAGGCCTGCCGCTCGTGTTCACGGGCCCCACTTCAAGCGGCAGGTATTTCGAGCGACTCCATGAGTTCATCGGCGCGACCCTGGGGCCGGTTGCCCAGAAACGCTACAAGGTGATTCTTGCGGACCCCGCAAGTGTCACTGCCGAGGTCGCCGCAGGCTTGAAGCGCGTGCGCGAGCGGCGCGCCGCCGACGATAACGCCTATTTCTTCAACTGGGCGCTCGACATCGGGCTCGAGTTCCAGAGGCCGTTCGAGGCAACCCACGAGTCGATGCGCGCGCTGGCCCTGACCCGCGACCAGCCGGCGCACAGCTTAGCGTTCAATCTGCGCCGGGCGTTCTCGGGGATAGTGGCCGGCAACGTGCGCGAAGCCGGGATCGCTCGCGTCGAAAAGTACGGGCCGTTCGAGCTCCGCGGCGATCGGCACATCATCGGCGAGCTCGGCAAGCTGCTCGAGGACTTCGTGGCGCAGCGACGAATGCGATTGTCGGATCCGAGTGCCTACGTGCCGTGTTACCGCATCGTCGCCTGACGAAGGGCACGCGCCGATCATTATCGTCAAACGCCACGGGGGACGCGCCTCTTCGTGGCGCATCGTTGTGACTTGGTTCCTCGGCAGACCCGGTCGCGCCGCGTAGCCTGCGCTCATCTGGGACAGGGATTGTCTTCCGACCATGAGCGAGCACAAACCGCACCAGTTCCGGCCGGCCTTGTACGGCAAGGAAAGCACCGTCGCCGAGGAAGCGCCCGTCACGGGCAGCGAGCAGAGCGGCTGGGACGCGTACCGCAAGTGGCTGTCGCGCGTCAGCGCGAGGCCGACCGGCGAGCGTACACCGCTCGACCACTCGATCTATAGCTGGCGCGGCTACCACACCTGGGCCGATAAGATCCGGCAGAGCTGGAAAGAGGGCTGAGCTGGCTCAGTCGTGTCCGCGGGCCGAGGCGCGACCCGCGCGCGGCAGGACTTTAGACCGCTCGAGCTCGGCGCTGGCTCGCTCGATCGAAACCAGATTGGTCGGCATGGCCCCGCGCTCCGCGCGATGGCGGCGTTTCTCCGCGAGCCAATTGAGCACTTGCCGCCAGTGACCGAGATCCGGCTGCACCTGCCACGTCGGCATCTCGCACACGCCTAGACCCGTCTCCGCCGAGCGCACGTAGCTCTGCGTGTCGCGCAGAGTCGCGATCAAAGGAATATCGAGGCTCGCCAGAAACCGCGTCAACGATTGCGACACGCGCGTATTGCTGCGCACGCGATTGGCGATGATGCCAATGCGGTTCTCGGAGCGGCGGATTTTCGCGACCAGCAACAGATCCGCGACGCACCTGGCTGTGGCCTGAATGTCGATTTCCGACGGCATGACGGGAATTACGATGGTATCGGCGCCGCGCGTGAGGTCGGAAAGAGCGTGCGCGTCGATGGCCGCGGACGTATCCGAGATCACGAACCGGCAATCGCCGGGAACCCGCATCTGCCAACTACGCGTGACGGCCGTCGAGCGCTCGAAGCCGGCGATGCCATGGATCGGAGGCGCGTCCTCGGGACGCTTGCGCAGCCAGCGCACGCTCGAGCCTTGTGGGTCGAGGTCGATGAGCGCGGTGCGCTCGCCGCTCCTGGCGTAGCACGCGGCGAGATTCGTCGCGACAGTGGTCTTACCGGAACCGCCCTTGGGGTTGAGGACGATGATCTTTTGCATATTCTTGTTGCTCTTTTCGAGCGGCTCGTCCGAACCGCGTCACATACAAATTACAATAAGTAAAAGGCTTTGTCTCTTCGCGTTCGACTTCTTGAGAAGACTCTCACAGCCGCAGCGAGTCACGGGCGCTATAGTCACCCCATCGTAACGCGGATCCTCGAGCAATGGACGCAAGAGATCACGGCGAGCACGCAGCGGACACGAACGGCATCTGCCGCTTGGAATGGATCGCCTGGGCGATCGACGCGGCGCGCCGCCACAAGGAAGACGAGCAACGTATCCCGCCGACGGGGCCACGCCGCACCCTCGTCCCGGTTCACATCGATCCCGAGCAGCGCTAGCCCCCGGAGTCAGCTGTCGTGGAGATCGTATTACTCTGGCTAGACGACCTCGACGACCTGCTGTTTTCCGCGGCGTTGGTCTGGGAGCGGCTGCGCAGAGCCCTGCTTCAGGTAGGGCTCGCGGCCGCGCTCGGGCTCGCGGCGACCGAGGTGGCGGCAGTGGCGACGCAATGGGCGCCGTTCCTCTGCGCCGTCGCGGCCCTGACGGTGAGCGCGTGGCTCGCCGGCGCCGCGGCCCGCGTCTACTACGATCGCGAGGGCCGGAGCTCGCTCGGGGCGGCTTGAAAAAACGCGATTAGCCTCTAACCTAGCGCCCAACCTTTGCGACCGTGCGACGGGCGAAGATGGGCGGCGATCCCAATACCTTCTCGTTTCAGGCGGAGATCAAGCAGCTCCTGCACCTCATGGTGCACTCGCTGTATAGCGATCGGGAGATCTTTCTGCGGGAGCTCGTCTCGAACGCGTCCGACGCCAACGACCGGCTGCGCTTCGAAAGCCTCAAGGCGCCTACGCTGCTCAAGGACGACCCCGAGCTCGTCATTCGCGTGACCGTCGATGCCGGAGCGCGGCTGTTGCGCATCACGGACAACGGCATCGGCATGAGCCGCGAGGAGGTCATCGACAACCTCGGCACGATCGCGCGCTCGGGCACGGGCCAGTTTCTCGCGCGCCTCACGGGCGACCAGCGCAAGGACGCAGAGCTCATCGGTCGCTTCGGCGTGGGGTTCTACTCGGCGTTCATCGTGGCCGACGAGGTGACCGTGCTCACGCGGCGCGCCGACGCAGACGCCAGCCAGGGCGTCTCGTGGGTGTCGGACGGTCAAGGCGAATACCGCGTGACGTCGATCGAGCGCCCCTTACGCGGCACGACGGTCGAGCTCAAGCTCAAAGCGAGCGCCGACGAGTTCTTGCAGCCTGCGCGGCTCAAAGCGCTGATCCGTAAGTACTCGGACCACATCGCGTTCCCGGTGCGACTCGCCGGCGCCGGGGAAGCCGAGGAGACCGTCAACCGCGCCAAAGCCCTCTGGACGCGGCCGCGCGCCGAGATCGCGGATGGCGAGTACATCGAGTTCTACAAGCACATCGCGCACGACACCGAAGATCCGCTGATCTGGAGCCACAACCGCGTCGAAGGCAAGCGTGAGTACACGAGCCTGCTCTATGTGCCGGCCGTGGCCCCGTTCGATCTCTGGAACCGCGAGTCGCCGCGCGGCGTCAAGCTCTACGTGCAGCGTGTGTTCATCACGGACCAGGCGACACAGTTCCTACCGCTCTACTTGCGTTTCATTCGCGGCATCGTGGATTCGGCCGAGCTCTCGCTCAACGTGTCGCGCGAGCTGCTGCAGCAGGACGAGACGATAGGAGCCATGCGCACGGCGCTCACGCGCCGCGTCGTCGATATGCTCGAGAAGCTCGCCGAGGACGGGGGTCGCTACGCCAAGTTCTGGAGCGAGTTCGGAGCGCTCGTCAAGGAAGGCATCGTCGAGGATCCCGGCAACCGCGAGCGCTTGGCGAAGCTACTGCGTTTCAAGACCACGCGCACACAAGGCGATGACGAGACGCGCAGCCTCGAGAGCTACTTGGGCGACGCCAAGCCCGAGCAGGACGCGATCTACTTTCTCGTGGCGGAGTCGCCGACGGCGGCGCGCAGCAGCCCTCACCTCGAGGCGTTCAACGAGCGCGGCATCGAGGTGCTGCTCCTGACCGATCGGCTCGACGAGTGGGTGATGCAGCACCTCACGCAGCACGAGGGCAAGCCGTGCAAAGACGTGCGCCGCGGCGCGCTCGAGCTGCCGGGCGCCGCGGCAGAGGCGAAGGTCGAGACCGACGACCGCGAGCGCCGCCAGCTCCTCAAGCGCGTCAAGCAAGTGCTGCGCGAGCGCGTCGCGGAGGTTCGCGTCGGCGCGCGTTTGCGGCAGTCGGCCGCGTGCCTCGTCCTGAGCGAGCACGACCTGGGCTACCAGATGCGCGAGCTGCTCGCGGCTGCCGGTCACGAGCCGCCCGCGACGACCCCCAGCCTGGAGCTCAACCCGGAGCACGCGCTCGTGAAGCGCCTGGATCGCGAGTCTGACCCTAAGCGTTTCGAGCAGCTCGCGCTGCTGCTGTTCGAGCAGGCGGTGCTCGCGGAAGGGCGGCAACTCGACGATCCAGCGGCGTTCGTCGCGCGGCTCAACGAGCTTTTGGCCGAGCTCGGTCCGGCCGCGTAGCTCGTGTCGACGGCCGCACCACACCCCGCGCTACCCGTCGAGATAGCGGGGCCCGCCGGCGCGCTCGAAGGCGCGATCGACGGTGACCCGAGCGCGCCTGCAGCCGTGGCCGTCATCTGCCATCCGCACCCGCTCGAGCAGGGCACGATGCACAACAAGGTCGTCACGACGCTCGCGCGCGCGTTCGTGCGACTCGGCGCGGTCGCCGTTCGCTTCAATTTCCGCGGCGTGGGCTCGTCGGCGGGCGGCTATGCCGGCGGCATCGGCGAGCGTGACGACG
>DATFFV010000216.1:0-3319 GCA_035249885.1 Gammaproteobacteria bacterium
CCCGGGCCGCGCGCGAGCAAGGGCCTTCGGCCGAGACCGAGCTCATGGTGAGCTACGCCTACGACACGGTGCAGCGCGGCAACCCCGTCGGCTTCTTCGGCATGGTGCTCGTACTCGAAGGCACGAGCGCGGCCATCGCAACTACCGCCGCGGAGATCATCGCGGGACGACTCTCGCTACCCCGGCGCGCCTGCACCTATCTGCTGTCGCACGGCAGCCTCGACACAGAGCACATGGGTCAGTTCGACGGCCTCATGAACAAGCTCGACGATGACGCCGATCGCGTCGCCGTGCTGCACGCCGCGCGCATGTTCTATCGCCTCTACGGCGACGTGTTCCGCGCGCTGCCGCGCGCCGAGATCGCCGGAACCGACGCGAGGGTTGCCGCATGAAGCTCACGGATGCGCGCATCGTTCTCACCGGCGCCGCCGGCGGCATCGGCTCAGCCGTTGCGCGCAGACTCGCCGCGGCAGGCGCCACGCTGTTGCTCACCGATCTCCGCCGGGAGCCACTCGATGGGCTCGCGGCGGAGCTCGGCAGGACGGCCGCGCCGCGGATCGTAGCGACCGACATCGGCAGCGACACCGGGCGCGCGGCGCTCGTGGCCGCGGCACGCGGGCACGGCGCCAACGTGCTCATCAAAGCGGCCGGTATCAATCCGTTCGGCCTGTTCGCCGAGCAATCCGCGGCAGAGATCGCCAAGGCATTCGCGATCAACGCCGTCGCGCCCATCCTGCTCTGTCACGCGTTGCTTCCCGTGCTACGCGAGCACCCCCGCGCCCAAATCGTCAACGTCGGCTCGACGTTCGGCTCGATCGGCTTCCCGGGCTTCGCCGCCTACTCGGCCAGCAAATACGCCGTGCGCGGCTTCTCCGAAGCGCTGCGGCGCGAGCTCGCCGACACGGGGATCCGTATTCATTACGTCGCGCCGCGCGCGACGAGCACGGCGCTCGCCACGGAGCGCGTGCGCGCGATGAACGCCGAGCTCGGCGTCGGCATGGATTCGCCGCAGACCGTCGCGACCGCCATCGAGCGCGTGCTGCTCGAGGAACGACGCGAGTTCCTGCTCGGCGCTCCCGAGCGCCTGTTCGCGAAGCTCAACGCGCTGTTCCCGGCGCTCGTCGATCGCTCGTTACGGCGCCAGCTCGGCGTCGTGCGCCGCTACGCGGCGCCCGAGAGCACTGCACCGGCAGCGGGCGCACCCACTGCCTTGTCCATCAACCCCTGAAGGAGTATCGACCCATGAAACGTACCTTGGTCCTTGCGGCAGCGTCCGCTCTAGTCATGGCCGCGCCGGCGCTCGCCGACGATTTCAGCGACGGCCTCGCGGCCATCCAGAACGAATGGGCCACCGCCAACTATCAGACGACCGGCAAAGCCGAGCGCGGCGACGCGTTCGCCGCGCTCGTCGAGCATGCCGCAGCATTCCGCTCGCAGCATCCCGAGCGCGCCGAAGCGCTCGCTTGGGAAGGCATCGTGCTCAGCACGTATGCAGGCGAAGTCAGCGCAATGAGCGCCATGAAGTATGCAAAAGCAGCGCGTGCCGCCCTCGAGCAAGCGGAGAAGCTCAACGCCACGGCGCTCGACGGCGGCATCTACGCGTCGCTTGGCGCGCTGTACTCGAAGGTTCCCGGAGGCTTCGTCGGCTTCGGTGACGACAAGCTCGCGGCGCAGTACTTCGAGAAAGCGTTGGCGATCGATGACGGCAACATCGACAACAACTACTTCTATGGCGAGTTCCTGCTCGACCAGGGCGACTACGCACGCGCGCGCGGCGTGCTCGAGCATGCGCTGGCCGCGCCGACGATAGCCGACCGGCCCGTGTTCGATGCGGGGCGGCGCGAGGAGATTCGCACGTTGCTCGCGGTGGCGTTGCGCAAGACCTCGAGCTGAGCCGCGACGCGCGAAGAGGGAGCTCGAGAGCGCTCCCTCTTCGCGCCGAAATCACCGGGACGCGACGGTCTCGGGATCCTGATCGAGACTCTCGGTGCCCGAAGTCCCGACTTTCTGCACGAGATTGCGCGCCGCGACGTCGGCGACCTGACGGAATGTCACGGGGCGTTCCTTGACCCCTTCGCGCGCGTAGACGAGCTCGTCGTTGCCCTGCCACGCGATCTCGCCCGTGTCGGCGTCCCAGACCTCGAGGTGCACGCGAATCGTCGCGCGCCACGTGTCGAACATGCGGATGCCGGCAATCGCGAGCCGCTTGTCGGAGCTCTGGTTGAAGTTGCCTAGATTGAGCTTCGCGAGATAGCGCACGCCGCTCGCCTCGCCGATCGCATGCAACGTGTCGCGATCGAGAATGCCCGTGTTCTCGTAGTCCGCGAGTGTCTTGGCGTAGTTGCCCGCGAGGCCCGCGCGATTGATGGCCGAGAGCATCTCGGGCAAGCCCAGCACGCGCGTGCTCGCGAGCTCGCTCTGCAGCGCAGCGCCCAGCGACTCTCCGAGGGCTTGCTTGTCGGACTCCTGGCCCGTGGGCGCCGCTGGCGTGAGCACGCCGATGCCCGCGCTCTCGAGCGCGAGCGCGTTCTCGGCGGCGCCGCCGTAACTGAGCTCGGAATGCAATTGGCTCGTGACGCCGCAGCCGCTCAAGCCGGCACCCGAAAGGATCATCGCTACTACGGTTGTCGTTCGCATATACGCTCCATGAGTGGACTGGACTGTCCTGCAACGTAAAGACGACGGGAGCGCCGGCAGTCGGTCGCCGCTCGATAGCCGGGCACTCCGCGTGAGTCCGATCCGAACGTGCGCGTAACGGCGCGCAACCGGCTTTCGCGGCTGATGCCGTCCAACCGCTGCCAACCGCTAGAACTGCCAGAGTAGACCTAGGTTGCCCGTGATGCCGGCGCGGCCGCGCTCGCGCCGCATGAGCGTCGGCGACCCATTCACCGTCTCGGGCTCGAAAACGAGGCAGCACGGGTTATCGCGGTTCGTGAGGTTCGTGACCTCGGCGAAGAACCGAAGCGCACCGACCCCCACGCCGAAATCCCGGCTCGCCCGCATGTCGAGCCGACGCACGGTCGCGAGCCGCACGGCATTGCGAGGCCCGGCCATGACGATGGTTTCGCCGGCCGGCGTCGTGACGACGCCCACCTCGGTAGCCGGCCAGCCGCGATGGAGATTCGCCGTCGCACTCAAGCTCCACTCTCCCACGGGCCACGTAACCCCCGCGTGCAGAGCGCGCTGCTGGTCCCAGCTGCGCGGCACGCGCACCCCGCCGACATGATCGTCCGCATGCGCGAGCGACACGCTTGCCCACCACGAAACGGGTTGCTCGCTGCTCACGAATAACTCGATGCCGCGCGCCTCGGCGCGCTCG
>DATFFV010000217.1:0-6681 GCA_035249885.1 Gammaproteobacteria bacterium
TGTTCGCGATCCCCGCGGTCTTCACCGCAGGTATGGCGTTCATGGGCCTCGGCGCCGCGACGCTCTGGCTGCCCCCGGGCTCGGCCCCGATCGTGCTCGCGCTCGGTTTCGGCGGCATTCACCTTGCGCTCGGCGTCACGATCGTGAGGCACCATGGTGGCTAAGACGGTGGCAAAAGGTCAGCAGACGAGCGCCGCACCCGAGGCGCAGCGCCTGCGCGCCGTCGCCGGCTACTTCGCCGATCGCGAGGCCGGCGAGACCGACCGCCTCATCTACGAGCGCGTTCGGTTGGGGATCCTGAGTGCGCTCAGCGTGAACCGCAGCATGAGCTTTGCCGAGCTCAAAGAGTTGCTGCAAACGACCGACGGCAACCTGAGCATTCATGCGCGCAAGCTCGAGGACGCGGGCTACGTGGCCTGCAAGAAGAGCTTCGCGGCGCGCGTGCCGAAAACCGAGTTCAGTCTCACGGCCAAGGGCAAACGGATGTTCGCGCGGCACCTCGAGCACATGGAAGCGCTGATTCAAGCAGCGAAAGGGACTTAAGGACGCATGCACACCGCGATCATCATGGACGGCAACGGTCGGTGGGCGGAGCGTCGCGGCCTGCCGCGCTCGGCCGGGCATCGCGCGGGAGCCAAAGCCGTCCGGCGCATAGTCGAAGCCGCTACCCGCGGACCGATCGACGTCCTCACGCTCTATGCCTTCTCGTCCGACAATTGGTCGCGACCGCCGCAGGAGGTCGCGAGCCTCATGCGGCTGCTCAAACGGTATCTCGTCAGCGAGACGGCTCGCTGTCTCGACAACGGCGTGCGCCTCTCCGTCATCGGCCGCCGCGATCGGCTCGCGGACGATCTCGTGCGCACGATCGAGAACACCGAGCGAATCACGGCCAGCGGCAAGAAACTGCACCTGCAACTCGCCATCGACTACTCGGCGCGTGCTGCGATCGCGCAGGCGGCGGCGAGCATGCGCGGCACGGGCTCGTCGCAAGACTTCGAGCGCGAGCTCGCGGCCGCGGTCCATTCGGCGGTCGAGGCACCCGTCGATTTACTGATCCGCACGGGAGGCGAGCGGCGGCTCAGCGACTTCCTGCTCTGGGAGTGCGCCTACGCGGAGCTCGTGTTCGTCGACACGTTCTGGCCCGATTTCGACGAGGCCGCGTTCGACAATGCACTGCGCGAATTCGCGCGACGCGAGCGGCGCTTCGGCGGCCTGCCCCCGGCTGCCGCGCCCACGGGCTACTCACGCGCCGAATAGCCAAGCAGTGCCGGTGTTACGGTTCGGTCCAACCGAAACCGTAACACCGGCACCTCCTTATGTCGAAACTGGGCGGTGCGCGAGACCACGGTGCGCGATACTCGTTCCGGGCCTACCAAGGACAAGGACTAATGAGGGCCAGCAAAGTTCGCATCCTGCCGGCGCTCGACCCCGGCGAATCCTACGTCGACCCGACGTTCGTGCTCGTCGAGACGACGCTCGACGGCGACGAAACGACCACGACGATCGAGCACGTTACGAGCACGCCCGTCAGCGGCAAGCTGCGTTGGCGAGTCACCACGTTGGGGCAATCCGTGCCGCTATCGCACGCCGGCGCGCTCGAATGGGCCGTTTCCTTTGCCGCGATGCATGACATCCCCATCGTCTACCAACGCGACGAGGCCAGGGGGGTCCCCTATGCTGCCGCGCCGAACGCACAGGCGTCGACCGCCGCTTCGAGCGCGGCGAAATAGTCGCGCGCGAGAAGCAGCTGCTCGTCGGCCGCCTCGGCGCGACTGACGACGGCCCAGAACGCTGCGTTCTCGGGCCGATCCTGCGCGTACCACTTGAGATGCTTGCGCGCGATGCGCACGCCGCTCTGCTCGCCGTAGAACTCGTGCAACGCCCGCACGTGCTCGAGCAGCGTGTCGCGCACGAACCTGAGCGACGGCGGCGGCAACGCCTCGCCCGTGGCCAGGAAGTGCGCGAGCTCGCGGAAGATCCACGGCCGGCCCTGTGCCGCGCGGCCGATCATGAGCGCATCGGCGCCCGTCGCCGCCAGCACGGCGCGGGCCTTCTGCGGCGAGGTCACGTCGCCGTTGGCGATCACGGGAATGGCGATCGCCTGCTTGATGGCCGCGATCGTGTCGTACTCGGCTTCGCCCGTGTACAGCATGTCGCGCGTGCGGCCGTGCACGGCGAGCGCCTGGATGCCTGCGGCCTCCGCGATGCGCGCCACGCGTAGCCCGTTCTTCGAGTCGCGGCTGAACCCCGTCCGGATCTTGAGGGTCACGGGCACGGCCACGGCCGCGACGACGGCGTCGAGCAGGCGACCGACGAGCGCCTCGTCCTTGAGCAACGCCGAGCCGGCCCAGGCGTTGCAGACTTTCTTCGCGGGGCAACCCATGTTGATGTCCACGATCTCCGCGCCGTGGTCCACGGCGTGCCGCGCCGCGTCGGCGAGCGCGGCGGGATCGGAACCCGCGATCTGCACACCGACGGGCGCCGGCTCACCGGCGTGGTCGAGGCGGCGCACGCTCTTCGCCGTCCGCCAGAGCTTAGGGTTGGACGTCGTCATCTCGGAGACCGCGTAGCCCGCACCGAGACGCTTGCAGAGCAGGCGAAACGGCTTGTCCGTGACCCCGGCCATGGGCGCCAGGATCAAGGGCGGGTCGATCTCGAACGCACCGATGCGCATCAACGCGACCGCGGCGCGAAAATGTCGCCGAGGAGATCGGCCGTAGCTCTCTCGCGCTCGAGATGCGGGTAACGCAGGCCGTCGCGGTACTCGAGCGCCACGATGCGGTATTGATCGCCGTTCTTGAGCAGCAGCCGGATCGGCGCGCCGCTCGACTTCGCGGTCGTGATCGACCGCCGTAACGCTTCGGCGCTGTAGGTCACGCCGTCGACGGCCACGACCTGCGTGCCGACCGTGACGCCTTCGTCGAACGCCGGGCCGTCCCACTGCACTTGCGTGACGTTGCCGTTGTCGCCGAATGCGATCCCGAGCGAGTACATGAAATCGGCATTGCGGTTGTAGGCCTCGCTCAAGCGCTGGAACGTGCTGCGCTCTTCCTTGAACACGAGCCGCTGCCCGCCGCGCGTCACGCCGTCGAGCGGCGGCTCGGTGCCGGCCTCGTAGACCCGCGCGCGGAAGAACGCGGCCCAATCGTACGGCTGCACGTCGTTCAACGCCGCGACGATGTCGTCGAACGTGTAGGTTACGGGTGTCCACGCGCCGTCGTCGCGGCCGAAGAAGGCGCGGGCGAAGTCGTCGAGCGAGCGGCGGCCGCGGCTCTGCTCACGGATCAACGTGTCGGCGTCGAGCCAGACGAGCAGTCCCTCGGAGTAGTAGTCCTCGTTACGCAGCCAGCTGCGCCAAGGCGCGGGCCGGCGCGCCGACAAAATCGGGTCGAAAGTCGTGTCTTCGACCGAGCGCCACTCGCGGCCGATGCGCGCCTGATAGGTCGCGGCCGTGAGCGCGAGCGCTTCGAGCGCCTGCTCGCGCGACCAGAGCCCCGAACGCGCCGCGAGCACGTGGCCGTAGTACTGCGTGAGCCCCTCGTAGACCCAGAGCAGACTGCCTTGCATCGGCGTCTCGAAGCTCGGCGTCCAGAGGTCCGCGGGGCGCCGGAACTTGCCGTTCCAGGAATGCGTGAGCTCGTGGGGCAAGAGATCCCGATCGCCGGCCGCGCGCTCCCAATCGGTGAAGTAACTGCCGTCGGTCGCGTTCTCGCTCGAGCGATGGTGCTCGAGCCAGATGCCGCCCATGCGGTCGCTGAGCGCGAGCGGGAAATCGTAGTGGTCGAAATGCTGCGAGCCGAACAGCCGATACGCCTGCTGCACGAGATTGCGGTGCGCCGCGAGCTGCTCGGTGGTCGCGGCGAGCTGGTCGGGCCGGTCGGCGAACATATTGAGCCGCACGGGACGAGCTGCGCCCGGGTCGAGGTCGACGACCCGAAAATGCCGGCCCGCGAACAACGGCGAGTCGACGAGCGTCTCGAGATCCGTTGCGGCGAAGCGCGTCGTGTCGCCCGTCGTCACGGCGCCGTCGAGCGCGGCGGCGAAGCGCCACTCTGCCGGTAACTTCAAGGTCGCCTCGACGCGGATGCGCGACGCGTAGTGCCCCGCGGGATAGAGGAGCACCGCCTCCCATTGCAGGTTGAGCATCTCGCGCGTGAAGACGACGCGCCCCTGGTTCGTCTGCGTCGGCGACACGAATTGAAACGCGAGATCGAGCGCGTCGGCGCCCTGCGGCACGTCCAGATGAAACGCATACACGTTGGCCGGATCACGCCGCCACGGCACGGGCATTCCGCTAGCGCGAATCTCGAGCCCCGAGAGCAGATTGATCGCACCGCGCGGCGCGTGCTTGCCGGGAAGCCACTGCGGATACAGCAGCGTCATGGGCCCCGGCCCCGCCACGGGCACACGCTCGCGCACGCGGAAAATGCCGCGCAGCGCATCGCTCGCATCGACCTCGAGCGCAATGACGCCCGCATACGCCACATCCCGCGCCGGGGGCACAGGCGGCACCGCCCCACCCTGCGCCACCGCCCCAACCGGCAGCGTCAGCACGACGAGCGCCAAGAAAAGCCGACCACGCATGACCGATCCTCATTCGAGCGGTGCGCAGCATAGCGCGACTCTTGCGCCCCGCGTGATGGCGGCGGTCGCATCTCGAAGGCCCCTCCCGAGACCGTCTGCGCACAGGGCAGGAATTTGCTCCTGCAATTCCTGCATGCCGGCCATCCATGGCCGTCAGATGTGCGCAGACGAGCCCCAGGGACGGTCTTCCGGCGTGTCTCGGGAGGGGCCTTCGAGGTGCGGCCGCCGCCTAGGTAAGGCTCGGGCTAGCCTTCGTATTCGAGAACGTGCAACCCAGCGTTCCAGTCGGTGGCGTAGATGAGGCCACCGGTCGTGACGAGGCAGTCGCAAGTGAGCGCATTGCGCGCCACGCGAGGCCGCGGATCGACCATGCGCTGCGGCATCGGCGGCACCCAGTACGCGATCTCTTTCGGGACATATTGGTCGCGGATGTCGAACACCCGCACGCCAGCGTTGTGGTAGGTCGCGAAGATCGTGTTCTCGCTCACGAACGTGCCCGGCCGATTCTCGTGCAGATTATGCGGACCGAAATTGCCCATCGCGCAGAAGTCCAACCCGGTCGGCGTCGGCAGCGTCGCGATCGGCACCGGGTTCGTTTCCGCGCGCACGTCGACGAGCCAGGTGTAGAACAGCCCCTTCGCGCAGAAATCCGCATTCGACTCATCGGCCACCACGACGAGCTGGCGCCCCGGCAGCGGCAACGCCGTGTGCGTACCACCCGGGTACGGCGGCGACCAATTGATCGCGGCGAGCAGCTTCGGGTTCGCGGCGTCGGCGACGTCGTGGATCGTGAGCCCGCCGTCGCGCCACGCGGCATACCCGCGGTCGCCAGCGACGATCATGTGGTGCAACGCGTAACGCTTGCCTTGCGGCGCTGTGGGCGTCTCGCCGCCGGCGCGATGCATGCCCGGCAGCCACCAGCGCGACGCGATCGTAGGTTTGGTCACATCGGCAAGATCGACGATCGCGAGAATGTGATCCGTGAAGCCGTCGAAGTGCGCCGAGACGTAGGCGTACCGGCCGCCGGCCCACCACAGCCGATTGACGCCGAAACCGGGCATCGGCAGGAACGCGATCTCGCGCGGCTCGGCCGGATTCGTGTCGATGTCGAAGATCGATAGGCCCGCGCGGAACGGCTGACGATTCGTCAGCGAGTCGGCGAGCGTGTTCTCGAAGTAATCGCGCTCGTTGTCGTACGACTGCATGCGCACGATGTTGGCGCCGTTCGCGAGCAGCATGAGCCCTTCGGCCACCTGAAGGTGATGCGTGCGCGTGTTGGGCGCCGTCGTGAAGTAGTGCAGCGGCTTGAGCTCGCGCGGATCGCGCGCGTCGAGCACCGTGACGCCGTCGCTGAACATGTGGCCCACGTAGAGATGGCCGCGGTGCAGCATCGCCTGCACACCGTCGGGCCGACCGCCCTGGTCGCTGTGCGAGAGGTGACGGATCCTGGAGCCGATACCCTCGGGTGGAATGTCGTCGCCCACGGCGGCGGCCAGGTCACGCGGCAGCGCGGCGGCGGCCGCGGCTGCGACGAGCCCTTTGAGATGCGCGCGCCGTGTCAGCATGGTCGTGCCTCGAACGCCACGCGCGCGCCGCCGTCAATTCCGCCTGAACGTGTCCCACGTGCGCACGATCTGCCCGGCGAGCTTGTCGGGATCGGCGACCGGTAGCGGCTCGAATTTTTGCACGCGGCCGTAGAAGCAATCGGCCAGATACAAGTTGCCGAGCTGATCCGTCGAGATGCCGTGCGAGCAGGCGATTCGACCGGGTTGCCCGCCGGGCGCGCCCCAGCTGTACAAGAAATTGCCGTCGAGATCGAACTTCAAGATGCGGTTCGTGAACGCGTCGCCGGCCCAGATGAAGCCCTTGTCGTCGATGAAGTGATTCGTCACGAGGGTGCGCTGGCTCGCCGGCCAATGCGGCGAGCGCAGCGGCCACATGTCGAGAAAATTCCCGTCCGTATCGAACACCTGCATCCGCTCGTGGCCGCGATCGACGACGAACAAGCGTTGATCCGCGCTGATCGCGATGCTGTGCACGGTGTTGAACTCGTTCGGACCCGGGTTCGCGGGATCCGCCGGAGGCCCGCCCCAGTCC
>DATFFV010000218.1:0-12256 GCA_035249885.1 Gammaproteobacteria bacterium
GCGAGCTCGGCCGGGTAGAGCACGGGCACGCGGCGCGTCGACAGCGTGCGCCCGTTGAGCCGCTGCACCGCACGCCGCGCGGCTTGCTCGCCGACGCTCTCGGGCGACTCGAGCTCGGCAGGGTGACGGCTCACGGTGTACCAGTAGTCGCGCTCGAGCGACTCGCCGTCTTTGGCGACGACGCTCACGCTCGTCGAATGCGTGCTCGTGGGATATGCGCCGACGAAGCCATGCGAGTTCGCGTAGACGCGGTGCCCGGCGCCGCTCGACACCGTTGCACCCTCGGAGTTCGCGATGCGGCCGTCGAAACCGCGCGCCGCGTTCTCGCTGCGCAACGCGAGCGCAGTCGCTTCGTCGACGTCGATACCCCACGGGAAGTAGAGATCGAGATCGGCGGGATTACGCGCCATGAGCTCGGCGTCGGCGAGCCCGGCGTACTCGTCGGCCGTCGTAAAGCTCCCGATCGACAGCGCTTTGCGCACCGTGTCCTCGACGCTGGCCGCGGAAAAGTCCGTCGTGCTCGCGCTGCCCTTGCGGCGCTCGCTGTAGACCGTGACGGCGAGACCGCGGTCGCGCTGCCGCTCGACGGACTCGAGCTCGCCCATGCGCGCGGTCACGGAGAGCCCTTCCTCGTAGCTCACGCCGACTTCTGCCTGATCGGCGCCGTGGCGACGCGCGATCTCGACGGCCTGCGCCGCGACAGCCGTAAGCGATTCTGCGACAGCCTTCTGATCCATAGCCGCATTCTAACTGCTGTACAATGCGCCGATGAAACCACTCGTTGGCGTCATCATGGGCTCCAAATCGGACTGGGCCACGATGAGCCACGCCACGGAAACGCTGACCGCGCTCGGCGTTCCGTTCGAGGTCCGAGTCGTTTCCGCGCATCGCACGCCCGATCTCTTGTTCGAGTACGCGGGTAGCGCCGTCGGCCGCGGGCTCGAAGTGCTCATTGCGGGCGCCGGCGGGGCCGCGCACCTGCCCGGAATGACGGCCGCGAAAACCCGCCTGCCCGTGATCGGCGTGCCCGTGCGCTCGCGATCGCTGCAGGGCCTCGACTCCTTGTTGTCGATCGTGCAGATGCCGCGCGGCATCCCGGTCGCCACGGTCGCGATCGGCAAGTCGGGCGCGGTCAACGCCGCGCTGCTCGCGGCCGCGATCCTCGCCAACAAGCATCCCGCGATCGCCACGGCGCTCGAGCAGTTCCGCGCCAAACAAACGGCACAGGTGCTCGAGCAGCCGGATCCGCGCGACGCGCCGTAAGCGTCCGCGCCGCGCACGTCCGCCTCATGACGCGACCTAGAGTGGGCATCGTCGGCGCCGGCCAGCTCGGCCGCATGCTCGCGCTCGCGGGCTATCCGCTCGGCGTGGACTGCACGCTGCTCGATACGAGCCCGGACGCTCCGGGCGCGCAAGTCGCGCCGCTCGTCCAGGGAGAGCTCGGCGACCGGGCCGCACTCGCGAAGCTCGCCGAGCGTGTCGACGTCGTGACGCTCGAGATCGAGAACGTCGCCGTCGGCGCGCTCGAGTCGGTGCTGGGACACTGCGAAGTCTTTCCCCCACCGGCCGCGGTTGCGGTGGCGCAAGACCGCCTCGCCGAGAAGACGTTGTTTCGCTCGCTCGGCATCCCGACGGCCGAGTTCGTGCGCGTCGATTCCGAGGCCGACGCCGACGCGGCGCACGCGCTCGGCTGGCCTGCGATCGTGAAGACACGCCGCCTGGGCTATGACGGCCGCGGCCAACGCGCCGTCGCGTCACGCAAGGATCTCGTCGCGGCCTGGCGCGAGCTCGGCGCCGTACCGTCGATCGTCGAAGCTTTCGTGCAATTCGAGCGCGAGGTGTCGCTCATCGCCGTGCAGGGAGCCAACGACGAGCGCGCGTTCTACCCACTCGCCGAGAACATCCACCGCGACGGGATTCTCGCGAGTACCGTTGCACCATACCTCGACGATAAGCTCCAGCGGCAGGCCGAGCTGTGGCTCGAAGCGATCATGACGAAGCTGCGCTACCGCGGTGTGTTGACGGTCGAGTTCTTTCAAACCAAGACCGGGCTCGTGGCCAACGAGATGGCGCCGCGCGTCCACAACTCGGGGCACTGGACCATCGAGGGCGCCGAGACGAGCCAGTTCGAGAATCACCTCCGCGCCGTGCTCGGCTGGCCGCTCGGCAGCGCACGCGCGCGCGGCCACGCTGCCATGCTGAATCTCCTGGGCCGGATGCCGCCGCACGACGCGCTGCTCTCCATCGCGGGCGTGCACGTGCACGACTACGGCAAAGGACCGCGCCCGGGACGCAAGGTCGGCCACTGCACGCTCGTCGACTCCGACCGCGAGCGCCTGCTCGAGCGTCTTACGTCCGTTCGGACCGTGGTATCCCACTCAAATCAGTGATTCCATGCCTCGAAACACCGCAGTCTTTGGGTTAGGCTGCGTCATTCCATAACGCGCGCGCGGAGTCGCCGCCATCCTGGATGTACTGCGAGCTATTCCAACTGACTGAGCCGCCGTTTCGGCTCACGCCCGATCCGCAATTCCTGTTCGCCAGCAAGCAGCACGCGCGCGCGAAGGCGTACATGGAGTCGACGATTTGGCTCTCGGACGGCTTCGTCGTCATCACGGGTGACATCGGCTCGGGCAAGACCACGCTCATCGAGAGCTTCCTGACGGACCTGCCCGGCGACATCGTGCTCGCGCACATCAGCCAAACGCAGCTCTCACCGGTCGAGTTCTTGCAGGCGTTGCTGGTCGAGTTCGGCTTCAAGCCGTTTCGCAAGCCCAAGGTCGAGCTGCTCGGCATGATCAAGGACTTCATGGTCGAGCAATACGCGGCCGGCAAGAAAATTCTGCTCGTCATCGACGAAGCGCAGAACCTGTCGCGCAAGGTGCTCGAGGAAGTGCGGTTGCTCTCGGGGCTCGAGACGCAGAAAGAGAAGCTGCTCCGCATCGTCCTGGCGGGGCAACCGGAGCTCTCGCACAAGCTCGACTCGCCGCGGCTCGAGCAGCTCATGCAGCGCGTGCGGTTGCGGTTTCATCTGGGCGCTCTTTCGAAGCGCGAGACGCACGAGTACATCGCACATCGCCTGAAGGTGGCGGGCGCCGGCGCGCGCACGATCTTCGACGCTGCGGCGTGCGACCTCGTGTTCCGCTACGCGGGCGGCGTGCCTCGCCTCGTCAACGTCCTTTGCGACACCGCAATGCTCTGCGCGTTCGCCGAGGAGCGCGCGACGGTCGACGCCGGCCTCGTCAAAGCCGCGGTCGAGGAGCTTCAGTGGGTCGAGTACTCGGAGCGCCTGCGAGCGCACGGCGACAGCGACAGCACGGGCACGTTCGTCGCGAGCTCCGAGCTGCCCCTCGCGCGCCTGGAGGTGCTGCACCGCGACCAGCTCGTCGGCGAGTTCAGGTTGAGCAGGGGCAAAGCGATCATTGGCCGCACGCCCGACAACGACGTGCAGATTCACAGCCGCTTCGTCTCACGCCATCACGCGCAGATCGTCTCCGACCAGGCGCACTCGGTGCTCGAGGACTTGAACAGCACGAACGGCGTCTTCATCCGCTCGCAACGCGTCAAGCAACAAAAGCTCGCCGACGGCGACATCGTGCAGATCGGCGAGCACAAGCTGCTCTATCGCGACATGCGCGGTGCGGCGGAGCAGGCGAAACTCAAGGTCGTCGACGACGAGGACGACCGGGATCTAGATGACGAGGACGATGACGATATCGACGAAGACGAGCTCGACGAGGACCTCGTCGAGAACGAGCGCAGCTAACGAGGGGGGCGGTGATCGCGCCGTCTGATGAAGACGAAGGCCCCGGCTGCCAGGCTAGCGAGGCCGACGACCGTGCAGATCGCCGGCCAATACCAGTAGTCCACGTAGAGCTGGGCCAAAAGTGCGATCACGCCGATCGCGACGTAGTAGTACGGCAGCGCTTCGTAGACCGGCTTCGACAACCACATGGCTGCCAGTCTAGCGCCTAGCTCGCGCGCCCGCGCCCGCCCACGAAAAGACCCACGAAACGGCTCAGTAACGAATGGCGCAGGCCCTCGACGGTCAGCTCGGCGTCGCCGCGCACCTCGCGGGCGAGCTGCTCTTCGGCCGCATCGAGCAGCGGCCGCTTGAAATCGGCCTCGGTGAATGTGGCTTCGAAATTGATGCCCATGGGACAGCTCGTTATTGGAATGTGGGCACAGCCTACTGCGCCGCCGCGACGAGCGCAGTGAAGCCATTCACGAGCGCGGTTTGACTTAACTTACGCCGTGCCGCCCACGGTCAGGGCATCGATGCGGATCGTCGGCTGGCCGACGCCGACGGGCACGGACTGGCCGTCCTTGCCGCAGGTACCGAGCCCCGCGTCGAGCTTCAAATCGTTGCCGACCATCGAGACGCGCGTCAGCACCTCGGGCCCGTTGCCGATGAGCATGGCGCCCTTGATCGGCACCGTCTTCTTACCTTTCTCGATGAGGTAAGCCTCGTTCGCCGAGAACACGAACTTCCCGCTCGTGATGTCGACTTGGCCGCCGCCGAAATTCGGCGCGTAGATGCCCTTGTCGACCGACGCGATGATCTCGTCGGGGTCGTAACGGCCCGGCAGCATGTAGGTGTTCGTCATGCGCGGCATCGTCGTGTGGGCGAACGACTCGCGCCGGCCGTTGCCCGTAGAGGTCTTGCCCATGAGGCGCGCGTTCTGCTTGTCGAGCATGTAGCCCTTCAAGACGCCGCGCTCGATGAGCGTGTTGCAGCGCGTCGGTGTGCCTTCGTCGTCAATCGTCAGCGAGCCGCGTCGGCCCACGAGTGTGCCGTCGTCGACGACCGTGCATTGCTCCGTCGCCACGCGCTCGCCGACGCGCCCCGTGAACGCGGACGTGCCCTTGCGGTTGAAGTCGCCCTCGAGCCCGTGGCCGATGGCCTCGTGCAGCAGGATTCCGGGCCAACCCGAGCCGAGCACGACGGGCATCGTGCCGGCCGGCGATGGCACGGCGATCATGTTCACGGCGGCCGTGCGCACGGCTTCGGCCGCGATCTCGAGCGGCCGACCGCCGCCCGTGATGACGCTGTAGTCGCCGCGCCCGCCGCCGCCGGCGTAGCCCTGCTCGCGGCGGCCATCGTGCTCCATGATGACCGAGACGTTGAGGCGCACGAGCGGCCGCACGTCGGCTGCAAGCGTGCCGTCGCTGGCCTGCACGAGCACGACCTCGTAGACACCCGCGAGGCTGCCGATGACCTGCGCCACGCGCTTGTCCATCGCGCGCACGCGGCGATCGAGATCGGCGAGCAGCTCTACCTTGTCGCCGTCGCTCATGCTGCGTAGCGGGTCAATGCCGGGATAGAGCGGTTTCGGCCCCATGGGCCGTGCCACCTTGAGCGACCCTGCGCCTTGCGTGCGCGCGATGCCGCGCGCGGCCACGACGGCGTCCATGAGCGCCGCCTCGTCGAGCTCATCGGAGTAGGCGAACCCCGTGCGCTCGCCCGAGATGGCGCGCACACCGATGCCTTGATCGATGCTGTATGCGCCTTCCTTGACGATGCCGTCCTCGACAGTCCAGGTCTCGAACCGCGTGAGCTGCAGATACAGGTCCACGTAGTCGAGCTCGCGCGTCATGGCCGCCGCGAGCGCGCGATCGAGCGCGCCGAGCGTAAGCCCGGTGCTCTCGAGCAGCAGCTCGCTCGCTAGCGCGAACGAATCGGCGACAGCCGCGACGGACTGTGACGGTGTGGCCATGTATCCCTTCTCCTAGAGCTCGCGCCGATGGCGCACGGTTGGGAAGCGTTGACGGAGCTCCGCAAGCCGGATCATATCGAGATCGGCTAGGACAACACCAGGACCGGCCGGTAATTCCGCAAGCAGCTCGCCCCAAGGCCCGAGAATCAACGAGTGTCCGTAGGTCTTGCGGCCGCCGTCGTGCTCGCCCCACTGCCCCGCCGCGACGACGTACGCGAGCGATTCGATCGCCCGCGCCGTAAGCAGCGGCCGCCAATGGACCTCGCCTGTCGGCACCGTGAACGCGGCGGGCACGACGAGCACGTCGGTGCCGAGCACGCTCAGGCGGTGAAACAACGCCGGGAAGCGGATGTCGTAGCAGACCGTCATGCCGATGCGCGCGTGCGGCGTCGCAGCCGTGACGACGCGCGTGCCTGCGAGCGTCGTGGCCGACTCGCTGTAGCGCTCGGGCCGGCCCGGGATGTCGACGTCGAACAAATGGATCTTGTCGTAGTGGGCCGCGACTTTGCCGTCGGGCCCGACGAGCAGCGAGCGCGACGAGGCGCGCTGGCCGCCGTCGGCAATTGCTCCCTGCATTGCTCTACCGCCGGCATCCCTGCCGGCGTCGCGGATCGGAATCGTGCCGCCGACGATGAACAGCCCGTACCGCTTCGCGGTCTCGGCCAAGAAGTGCTGCGCGGGACCGTCGCCGACCGGCTCGATCGCGGCGACGCGATCGGCGTCGGTCGCGCCGAGGAACGAAAAATTTTCGGGCAGCACGACGAGCTCGGCGTCTTGACTCGCGGCCTCGGCCACGAGCCGGCCCGCCTCGCGCAAGTTGGCTGCGATATCGCGCGTGCTCGTCATCTGCACGGCCGCGGCTTTCACTCTGCGATTCCCTCGACTGCGGGCCTCGAGGGCGCGTTCGGCGGCAACTCGGCGCAGACGGCGCCTTCCTCGAGCTGCTCGTCGGTCAAGCGCTCGACCTTGGGCTCGCTCCAACTGCCGGTCACGCAGTACGAAACGCGGCCGATGCCGAGCAGCGGCTTCTTGAAGATGCGCGTGAAGATCAGGAGCGCTGCGGCCACTTGCGGTCCGCCGAGCAGCGCACCCACGGTCGGCAGGATCTTGCCGGGCTCGGCCGTGACGACGGCCTGTTGCCGGTAGTCGCGGTCGCGCAAGCCCGTGCGGCCGATGATGCCGACCTCGGCCACGGGCCCTGTGAGCTTCAGGTTGTCGGTATAAGCGTTGCCGTCGACGATCACGAAGTCGGCGTTGATGTCGTCGAACACGAGGCCGCGGTTGAACACGTCGCGGAAATCGAGCGCGAGCCGGCGCGGCAACGCCGTGATGCTGAGGAGCCCCGCGAAGCGCCCGGCGCCGCCGGGCTCGACGTCGATGAGGCTGCCCTTCTCGGCGCGCATCGCGAGATCGCCGTTGACGTGGTCGAGCCATGCGCCCGAGGGCGGGCCGGGCCAGAAGATGCTCGCCGTGATCTCGGCGGTCTCGGCCTCGACGAACGGCGTGACGCCGAGCTGCGCGAGCATTTGGCCGACGTTCGTCGAGTTGATGCCCACGGCGAAACGCGTCGTGTCGCCGTCGGCGCCCATGAACCAGCCGCCGCTGCCCTGCGCCGTGAAGCTGTCGGTGGCGCTCTCGAACGAGACGAGCCGAAGTCCCAGCGGATCGGACAGGATCTCGGCATCGAGCCGGCCCAGTAACCGCTGGCCCACGCCGAACTCGTCGGCATGGAGCTGCAAGCCAGGCAGGTTGCGCGGATCGAGCCCGCTCGTGCTCGTGCCCGTGCCGTCGCCGGCGCTGAGATACAAGCGCCGCATGACGGCAATGATTTTGGGATCGGCTTCGAGATCGACAGGCACGAGCACCGTGCCCGCGATCGCGTTGCTGTCGATCTCGAATTGCCAATCGTCGCTGCGCCGGCGCGCCGTGAGGCGCGTGCTACCGAGTCGCTGCCCGAAGATCGAGAACTCGGCTACGTCGAGATCCGCGCCGCCCAACGTGCCGCTCCAGTTCGCGCGGCCTGCGGAGGCACCGCCGCCCGCGCGCGGCAGCGCGAGCCAATCGCCGACGCGCAGCAGCGGCAGCGTGCCGTCGATCGTCACGCCGCGCTCGGCCCGGAACTCCGCGAGCTCGCCACCGAACTGAAGCGCTGCACGACGGAAGCGGAACGGCCGCTCGTCGCCGGGCGTCGCATCGAAGTCGAACACGAAGCGGCGCGTGGCGCCGAGGTAGCCTTCCATCGCGAGCCCTCCCGGCGGGAACGCGATGTCGAGCTCGAGATTCGTGGGCTCGCCGGGCGGTTTGGCAAGCGGCTCGGGGAAGCGCAGCGCCACGCCCGAGAGGTTCGAGCTCACGGTGATCTTCGCGGGCTGCCGCCCCACACCGCTCGCCGGCAGCGACAAGCTCCCCTGCCATCCCGTCTGTCCGGCGAGCAGCTCGCCGTACGGCAGGTTGAACGCGTCGACGACGGCGTCGATCGTGACCTCGCCTTCGACGTCGATGCGCGCGCGGTAGCCGGGCTCCGCAGCAGCGCCCACGGTCGCGATGATCGGGCCGTCGAGGAAAATGCCTTGCACTCCGTTACCGCGAAGCTCGCCGTCGGCGAACGTGAGCTCGCCGAAGAGCTCGCTGACGTGCGGCGCGAAGCCGCGGTACGCGAGCTCGGCGCCCGCGAGCTCGAGCCCCGCAGTAAGCCGGTACTGCTCCCTCGCGCGCACGGGCAGCATGAGGTCCAGCGTGACGTCGGCCGAGCCGGCCAACGCCTCGAGGCGTGAGAAGTCCTCGCCCAAGTGACGCGCGATGAGCGGCGAGCCGTTCAAGAACGCGAGCAATTGATCGAGACCTCCGGTCGTAGCGGTTTGGAGCGTGAGCTCGCCTACGCGCAGGTCGGCAATGCCGACGCGCGCGTTCTCGGTACTTTGCCCAAGCACGCGCCCGCTGCCGCTCGCCGCGAAGCTCGCGTTGATGAACTCGACGGTGCCGTCGAGATCCTCGGCCACCGGCCAATCCCTGACGAACGCAAGCTGCGCGTCCGCGACGCGCACTGTCGCGCGGAACTCGCCCTCCCCGGCGTCGAACGGAAACGCGCGCACGGGCCCGACGAATACGACCTCGGCGCCCAGCGCACGGCCGCCGCGCAGCGCATCGTCGAGCCAGCTGACGACGCCCACCGGCATCTTGCGCGCGGGCAGGTAGTGTGGCGTCGCCGCGATGTCGAAGCCCGAGATGGAGGTCCGAAGATCGAGCTCCGGTGAGGTGCCGTCCATGGGCAACGTGAGCTCGAGATTCGTACGCAACGACGCCGCGGGCGTGACGACGAGCAGGTCGTCGCTTACGAGGCGCACGGCGTCCTGTCCCGTGCGCCACACGAGCGTGCCGCGCAGCTCCGGCACGTCGAGCACACCGCGGAACAGCGTCGGCCAGTCCAGCGTGGCGCCCGCGCTCGCGAGCTCGAGACGCCCCGTGCGCGAATCGGCGCGCACTTGCCCCGTGACGCCCGTGAAACCGGGCAGGCCCTCGAACGTCGCGATACTCAAGCCCGCGAACTCCGCCGTTACCGCGTAGTCGATGCGAGCGTCGGCGTTGCGTTCGAGCAGCAGGTCGACGGCGCGCAGATCGCCGCGCGGCGCGAGCGTGAACCACGACTCGAGAAGCCGCGACTCCGGCAACGGCGCGAAGAATGGCGTCAAATCCTCGAGCCTCACGAAACTGCTGCGCAAACCGAATCGCTCGACGCCGTCGGCGCTGCGCGCGACGTCGATGTCGACGCTCGCAGCCTCGGGCCAGGCCCGCCCGGCGCGCGTGACGGCAACGTCGCGCAGCGCAAACCGCCACGCGTCGCTCGTGAGCTCCCAGTCGCCCGATAGCGCGACGCGCTCGAAACGCGAATCGGCGCCGGGGCTCTGCAGCACCACGTCGGCGAGCGCGAGCTCGGCCGTGCCGTTGGCGAGGACGCCACCGCGCCACTCGAGCCACACCGCGACGTCGCCGCGGCCCGCCTGCGGCACCACGACCGACGGCGGGAGCAGGCGCGTGATGACGGCCAAATCGACGGTGTCGACGTCCGCGTGCAGACGCCAATCGCCCGTGAACCGGTCGCCGAGCTCGCCGTCGCCATCGTCAGCGACCGAGGCTTGCGCCGTGACCGCGATCCGCGCGGCGAGCTCCCGCGGCGGGCGCGCGCTCGCCTCGAGCGTCAGGAGATCGGCGTCGCGGCGTAAGCTGCCCGCGACGTCTTGGAAGTCCCAGGCGATGCTGCGCGACGCATCGAGATAGAGCACGCGGCTGTTGCGCACGAGCACGTCGATATCGGGTGGCACGTCGACGCTCGAGCTCTCGCGCCCCCCCGCGGCCGGTGCGCCTTGCATGCGATAGCTGCCGGCCTCGTTGCGCACGAGTGTGAGCTCGGTGCCGTCGAAGGTGAGGCGATCGACGCGCGGCGGACGGCGCTCGACGATCGAGCGCAGCAACCCGAACGTCGTGAAGCCGACGCTGGCCTCCCGCGCCCGCAGGAACGGCGTCTCGTCGCCGACGGCGCGTACGTTTGCATCGTTGAACGCGAGCTCGGGCCCGCGCCATCCCCAAGCCGCGTCGAGGCGTGCGTACTCGAGATCGAGATTGAGCTCGCCCGCCACCCAGGCGTGGAGCTCGTCCTCGTAGTTCGGTAGCTGGCGCACGGCGAGCTGGACGCCGCCGAACGCCAGCGCGACGAGCACCGCCGCCACGCCGAACGTGACGAGCGAGAATTTGACGAGTTTGCGTCGTACGCCCATGACCGCCTACATCAACACCACGTCGAATTGATCGGGCGCGTAGAGCCCTTCGCTCTGCAACCTGATCGGCTTGCCTGTGACTTCCTCGAGCTCCGCGATGCCGGCCGAGTCCTCGTCGAGCAACCGCTCGATGACCTGCGGGCGGGCGAGCACGAGCACCTCTTGGAAGTCGAACTGGCGGTGCTGGCGCAAGATCTCGCGAAAGATCTCGTGACACACCGTCTCGGCCGTCTTCACGAACCCCCGGCCTTCACAGCTAGGACAGGGCTGGCAGAGCACGTGTTCCAGGCTCTCACGATTGCGCTTGCGCGTCATCTCGACCAGGCCCAGCGGCGAGACGTTCATGACGTGGCTCTTGGCATGGTCGCCCGCGAGCCGGTCCGTGAGGGTCTGGAGCACCTGCCGGCGGTGCTCCTCCTCGCTCATATCGATGAAGTCGATGATGATGATACCGCCTAAGTTGCGCAGCCTGAGCTGGCGCGCGATCGTGGCCGCGGCCTCGAGGTTGGTCCTGAAAATCGTCTCCTCGAGATTGCGATGGCCGACGTAGGCGCCCGTGTTGACGTCGATCGTGGTCATCGCCTCGGTCTGGTCGAACACCACGTGGCCGCCGGACTTGAGCGGCACCTTGCGATTGAGCGCCCGATCGATCTCGTCGTCGATGCCGTAGACGTCGAAGATGGGCCGGCTCTCGGTGTAGAGCTCGATGAGCGGCGCGAGCCGCGGCACGAAATTCTCGGCGAACTCCTTGAGCCGGCGATACATCGCGTCGGAATCGACGCGCACGCGCGCGATGTCGGGGCTCGACGAGTCGCGCAGCACGCGCAGCGGCAACGGTAAGTCCTCGTAGACGAGGTTGCCGGCCGGCGCCCGCACGGCTTGCTCCTCGACTGACTTCCAGAGCTTGTGGAGGAACATGAGATCGGCCTGCAACGCCTCGCGCGTCGCGCCTTCGGCGGCCGTGCGGATGATGCAGCCCGCCTCGGGCGCCGCCGCGGCTCGCGCCTCTTCGAGCACCGTGCGCAAACGCTCGCGCTCCGTCTCGTCGTCGATGCGCGAGGACACGCCCACACTCAACGTGTTCGGCGTGAGCACGAGGTAGCGCGACGGAATCGCGATGTAGGTGGTGAGCCGCGCGCCCTTCGTGCCTAGCGGCTCCTTGAGCACCTGCACGAGCAGCTCTTGGCCCTCCTGCACGAACTCGCGGATGTCGGCGTCGGAGTCGTCCGCGGCGGTCTCGGTGTGCGGGTTGTGCGCGATGTCCGACGCGTGCAGGAACGCCGTGCGCTCGAGCCCGAGCTCGACGAACGCCGCCTGCATGCCGGGCAACACGCGCGACACCTTACCCTTGTAGATGTTGCTGATGAGACCGACGCGGCTCGTACGCTCGATCTGCACCTCCTGGAGCACACCGCTCTCGACGAGCGCGGCGCGCACCTCGCTCGGCGTGGCGTTGATGAGTATCTCCTCGCCCTTCATCACGCGGCCCGCGCCGTGAGCCAAAATTGAACGCCCGCACGCGCGAGCAGCGCCGCCGTCTCGAACAGCGGCAAGCCCATGACGCCCGAATAGCTACCTTGCAAGCTTTCGACGAACACGGCCGCGTGCCCTTGAATGCCGTAGCCGCCCGCCTTGTCGAACGGCTCACCCGTCGCACAGTACGCGAGCCGTTCGCTCGCGGTCGTGGCGCGGAATCTCACTTCGCTGTCGCTAAGCAGCGACTCGACATCGGTCCCGCAGTCGAGGGCGACGGCCGTCAGCACGCGG
>DATFFV010000219.1:0-4411 GCA_035249885.1 Gammaproteobacteria bacterium
CTCCGTGAGCATCGACGGTTACGAGGCGCCGGCCGGCGCGCCGCCGCCGGGCGCCATGTTGCAGAGCATCAACGACGGTTATCTGCCGGCTCTCGGCATACCCGTGCTTCAGGGGCGGAATTTCGCAGTGAGCGAGCCGGAGCGTGTCGCGATCGTCGACGACATCTTCGCCGGCCTCTACTGGCCCGACGAAGAACCCGTGGGCCAACGCGTGCTGATCGGTGCGGGCGGGCAGGAGTGGTACACCGTCGTAGGGGTCGTCGCGGCCGTAAAAGTCTCGAGCCTCGCGCAGCGATCGAACGAAGGGACGATTTACTGGCACTACGCCCAACAACCGACCAACGGCGGTTTTATCGCGCTGCGCACGGCGTTAGCTCCCGCAACTGTCGCGCAAACGGCAGCGCGCGAGGTCGCGTCAGTCGACCCCGACGTGCCGCTCTTCGACTCGTTGACGATGAACGCACGCATCGCCGACTCGCTCGGCGAGCAGCGCGCGCCGATGGCGTTGACGGCGGTGTTCGCGGCCGTGGCGTTCACGCTGTCGATCGTCGGCATCTACGGCGTACTGGCGTGGGTCGTGACACGACGCACGAGCGAGATTGGCGTACGCATGGCGCTCGGCGCATGTGCTCCCGATGTGCTCGGCATGGTCTTGATCCAGGCCGGCAAGCTCGTGGCTGGGGGGCTCGCGGGCGGCATCGTCTGCGCGCTCGCGCTTGGCCGCTTCGTATCGTCCGAAGTCTACGACGTCGGCGTTACCGATCCGTTCGTGTTGGCCGCTGCGTTCGTCGGCCTCAGTGCCGCTGCTTTCGCAGCAAGCTGGCTGCCGGCGCGTCATGCTGCGCGGCTCGACCCGCTGGTGGCGCTGCGGCGCGACTGAGACCCTGCGTATATTTCCCCTCGCGCTCGTCGTCGAGAGCGGCGCCCTCGGTGCTCACGGCGCATAGCGCATCACTGATCGGAATGATGCGCGTCTCGTCGGTCACCTCGTCCTGGCCGCACCACGCCGCCCGCGTCGTGTTGTCGCGGCTGATTTCGAACGGTGAAAGCAGGTCCGAAGGGAGTCATTCGGCGACGAATCGGCGAAGCATGACCGCGCTCCTGCCTGCATTGCGCTCGGCGATCTCTCGCGCGAGTGTAACGACACCGACGCACAAATCTTCGTCGGCGCATGAACACGCCCACGATTGCGGGCCACGCCAGCTTGCTCGATGATCGTGACCCATGAAGTTCTTTCCGTGGCGCGGCCGAACGTCGAAGAAGGCCTTCGGCGATCGCATGCAACCGTTGCTCGAGCGGGCTCTACCCGACGCCACTTTGGAGCGCACGGACCCTTTGGGATTCAAAGTCTACTGGGGGGCCGAGGGCAGCGCGCGACGTCACGAGCACGGGATCATCTCCCTCGATAACGCCTACCAAGAATTTCTCGCCATGCCCGAGGACTTCGACGCCATCGCCGCGCGCTACGTCACTAGCTCGCAAAGCGCATTCGCCGAGAACGCACCGCTCGAAGCGGGGCAGATCGTTCCGATGGTGAAGTCCGTCGCTTGGCTTCGCAATGCTTACCCGGGCTCCGACGAGGAGCCCAACAACGCCTGCTGTCACGATGTCATCAACGAGGAGTTGATCGTCGCCTACGCCCAGCATGCCGACCATTTTCATTTTCTTAGTGTGCACGACGTGCACGCGGCAGGGATGACCGAGCACGACCTACGCCGTCATGCGGCCGAAAATCTGCGCGCCACGACGGCAGACTTCGAGTGGACGGGATCGAGCTGCATTCGCTTCGCGTCCGCCGGTGGCAACTTCGAATCCGCACTAATTCTGCGCGACGATGTGTTCTCCGGATTTGCTGTACCTCGAGATGCCGCACATCTATTTGGCATCCCCGACCGCAACAGCCTGATGGTCGCCATCGACGCCGAACCGTACTCCGTATTCACGCTCGCGCGCGGCACGATGCAGCGCAACCGATCCGAGGCCCACCCGATTTCGAATCTCGTCTTTACGTGGCGGGACGGCAAGATCACGCTGATCGATGATTTGTCCGATGATGAAAGCCACCCGATCCCTAAACTCGACGTCATCGATATCGTCGCAACGCGCAAGGGCGGTGGCGCACGCCTGTGCCTGATGATCGCCACACCGCTCGATGCCGGTCCGCGCTCCGTGTATCGCCTCTTTCGCAAGCTCGACGGCTACTTGCAGTATCTCGCCAGCGACGGGCATCGCACGGAGTGCGGCAGACCGGAGCCCGACACGACCGACATCGAAATCACGCTGCATCCCCACACCGATGCCCAAATTATCGAGCTGATCGACGGATTGAGGGCCTGGACCGAGAAGCAGGGCGTGGGACTCAAGCGCAAAGTTCTCAACCTCGATGGCGCGGCCGACTAATTCTCTCCGAGCATAAATTCTTCCCTTGTATCCTCCCCGAATTTTTCAAAGAAGTTATGCGTAGGCGGTGGCGTAGAGTTCAGGGAAGACTTGCTCTCTGAGGCGGATGGCCCTGCTGAGCACACGCAATCCGTCTTTGGTGAGACGCCAAATCGACCTTCTCCCCAACCCTGACTCCCCCGATGACGCTAATCCGCGAAGTCGGCTTAACGCGCAAGGCTGGGACGCTACGGGCTGCCGGGAGTGCCGTTTCGCCGCGCTCTGCCCGGATTCTCGCCTTGTCTTGCGAGACTGGCAGGTGCGTAATACAGTGTCCGCATGAAGACCCTCACCGTGCGGCTGCCGGAGTCCATCGTGGCGGAAATAGACGAGGAATCGCGCAAGCGCAAAGTGTCGAAATCGGACATCGTTCGCGAACGGCTGCAAGCCGGTCGGCGTGCGGGCCGACCGTACTCGCCTGCGCTCGCAAGCATTGCGGATCTGATCGGCTCGGTCGATGGGCTCCCCGCGGACCTGAGCGCGCGGACGAAGGCCTATCTTCGTAGCACGGGTTATGGCCGAAAACGTCCTCGTTGACGCCAGTTTCTTCGTCGCCTTGCTGAGCCGCGGCGACAAGCATCACGACTGGGCCACTGCTGCTGCCGAACGATTCCCGCCTCCCTGGCGCACGTGCGATGCAGCGCTATCGGAAGCGTTCCACCTGCTCAGCACACCCGGCTCGCGCGCCTTGCGCCAACTGCTCGAGCGCGGGGCCGTTGTTCCGGCGTTCGATCTAGGCGACAGCCTCGAACCGGTACTTCGCCTGCTCGCCAAGTACGAAGATCAAGCGGCGAGTCTCGCCGACGTCTGCCTCGTGCGCATGAGCGAGACTACTTCCGCACCGATGTTGTTGACGGCCGATAGCGACTTCCGCGTCTATCGGCGGCACGGGCGGCGGGTCGTGCCGTGCACGATGCCGTCGTAGCTCCTCAGCCCCCTCGGCGATATCGTCCGGCTTGGACGCACGCGGCGGGTCAGGGACAATGCCGTGATGCCGAAAAGACCCCTGCCGCGGTGACCGAGCGCCCCGCGGACCGCACCGAAGCTCCGTCGCTCGACGACGTCGCGCGCGACAAACTGGCCGCGCTCGAGCGCCGGCAGTTGCGGCGGCGGCTCACGGTCACGGAGCGCAGCACGGCTACGCGCGCGGTCCGTGCCGGCGGCGAGCTCGTCTCGTTCTCGTGCAACGACTACTTGGGCCTCTCGCATCACCCGGACGTCGTCGCCGCGAGCCTCGAGGCGACGCGGCGCTACGGCGTCGGCGCGGGCTCGTCGCGGCTCGTCAACGGCAATCACCCGCTCTACGCCGAGCTCGAGCGCAGGCTCGCGACACTCAAGAGCACGGAAGACGCCGTCGTCTTCGGCAGCGGCTATCTGACCAACGTCGGCGTGATCCCCGCGCTCGCGGGCCGCACCGACCTGATCCTGCTCGATGAGCTCTGTCATAGCTGCCTGCTCACGGGCGCCCGATTGAGCGGGGCGCGCGTGCTCGAGTTTCACCACAACGACGTGGCGCATCTCGAGTCGCTGCTGACGGCCGAGCGCGGCCGACACCGGCATTGCCTCGTGCTCACCGACGGCGTGTTCAGCATGGAAGGCGACCTGGCGCCGCTGCCGGCACTCGCGGCGCTCGCGGCCGAGCACGACGCCTGGCTCATGACCGACGATGCGCATGGGCTCGGCGTCGTCGGCGACGGCCGCGGCTCGAGCTTCGCCTCGACGCCGCCGGCAGCCGTGCCGCTCCAGATGGGGACGCTCTCGAAGGCCGTCGGCAGCTACGGCGGCTATCTGTGCGCGAGCCACGCCGTCGCGGAGCTCGTGCGCAATCGCGCGCGCAGCTTCGTGTACTCGACGGGCCTGCCGCCCGGCGCCGTCGCGGCCGCGAGCCGCGCGCTCGAGCTCATCGCGACGGATCGCGAGCTCGTGCGGCGGCCGCTCAAGCTCGCGCGGCGATTCACGGCGGCGCTCGGCC
>DATFFV010000220.1:0-12679 GCA_035249885.1 Gammaproteobacteria bacterium
CGCTACTTCGAGCAGCTCGGCGACGCGAACAAAGCGGTGGAGACGGTCGACGAGTATGGACGCCTGTATCTCGTCCCCGGCATGTCGCATTGCCAGGGGGGCGAGCTGACACCCGATTCGTTCGATCTGGTGACCCCGATCGTCGAGTGGGTCGAGAACAACCGCGCGCCCGGCTCCGTGACGGCGACGGGCAGATCGATGCAAGGGCAGAGTCGGCCACTGTGCCCGTATCCCAGCTACGCGCACTACAAGAGCGGCGATACAGCGGATGCTCGCAGTTACGAATGCAAGACTCCGTAACTGGGCGTAGCGAGAATCGTCCAGCGCATTCGCCGTAGGCGAATGACCAATCTTCCCGTACTCGTAGCCGGTGGCGGAATCGGCGGACTCAGCGTCGCCCTGACGCTGCAGCAAATCGGCGTTCCATGCCTCGTGCCCGAGGCCGTCGCCGAGCTGAAGCCTTTCGGCGTAGGCATCAACCTGCAGCCGAACGCCGTCCGCGAGCTTGAGGTTCGGGGCTCGCTGACGGCCGCGGTTCAGAATCAGAAGAACTGCTGATTCGCCACACACAGGGGTTAGCTTTGGGTGCCGCCAGACCCGCAGCGCATTGTATATGAAATACGTATAATCCATGTTATCCTGATTTTGAGCAGGAGATAGCCATGACCAAAGTGACTTCCGGCGAGTTTCAGCGTGAGTTTGGACGCTACCGCGCGCTAGCGCAGCGCGAAGCGGTGATTATCACCAATCACGGTCGCGACGATGTCGTGCTACTTGGGGCCGACGACTATGCGCGACTGCGCCGCTACGAGCAAAAAGCGTTTCATGTCTCGCAGCTTCCGCGCGAGGTGATCGGTGAGCTCGGCAGCATCAAACCGTCCAAGGCTGCCGCGAAATTCGATCGTGAGTATGAGCCGTAAGTTCTCATGGCGGAGCTCAAACCCGAGATCGGGCTGGTCATCCGCCATGCGTATCTCTGGTGGAACGAAAAACGCGTGGGGCGCGAGGAAGGCTCCAAAGATCGTCCGTGTGTGATAGTCCACATCCGCCAGAACGAATTTGGCGAAGCTGAAGTATTTATCGCACCCATCACGCACACTCCACCGGAAAATCCGGAGCGCGCGATGGCAGTCCCGAAGCCGACCAAGAAACGTCTCGGACTTGACGATGAGCTGTCCTGGATCATCACCACCGAAGTGAACCGTTTCATCTGGCCGGGGCCGGATATCCGGCCTGTGCCCGGTCATGGCATGGCCTACGGTCTGCTGCCCGCGAATTTAGGGGCTGATCTCGTGGCGAAGATCCGAAAAAACGCGATGGATCGGTCGATCTCCGTCGTCGAGCGCGACGACGAGGTGCGCAACGAGGAAGTGCGTAAGAGACAAAAGCCTTCCAGGAAGCCCGCGAGGAAAACCGCCAAGCCGCGCGGACGAAAATGAACCGCAGGCTCTGCGAGCCTTGGCGCAACACATGCGTATCGAGACCGCGTTTCACCGAGTCCGGACTGCCGAATTCGGCTGGCGTCGTGGCGGAGGATTCCGGCGTCGTGGCGGCGGCGCGAGCCGAGCCTTCGCTTCCTCCAACCGTGTACACTCTCGCTCACCCATCGACTGAGTCCCTGCTATTACCGTGCGTTGGTGGTCGGTCGCCCAAATAAAAGGTGGTCGTTCACGAGGGAGGCAGGACCCCGCCGTTGTCGTCCGCCTGGGTGGCGGAAGGGTAGACGCAGCGGACTTAAAATCCGCTGGCCGAAAGGCCGTCCCGGTTCAAATCCGGGCCCGGGCACCAACGGCTCGAAGATGGACTTCGACTACCGGCGAACGAGTTGAACCGGCGGCGGGGGCGCCTCTTGCTTGCCCTTCTCGGCGAGCCGCGGCAGCAGGATGCGTGTGCGCCAAACCTCGAACGGATCCCACCCGTGTTGCCTCGTCTGGGGCGACGCGTCGGCGTTGGTGGTTGCGGAGCGGATGGAGTTTCTTGTTACGAGCACTGTCATTGAGTTCTTGTTAGGCCGGATCGACGGGAGCGCAGTATCCATAAGCTCCATGTCACTACCGTGACACGGTTCACACTACGCGCTAGTCCGAACGGTCTCTTTTTTACTATATCGAAACCGTTCCGAGCTCAGCGCCTATTTTACACGCCAAATCGCCGATTCGGAAACCTGTTGTGGCATAACGGCCGTCTCGGCGAGGGACTCGGCCTCTGGCAACGGGCTGCCCCGGACCAACGCGTCAGGGATCTGAATCTTCAGACGAAACGGGCCCATCGTGAGCACGTCCTGGTCGCACAGCACGGCGCGCTCGACGCGTCGCCCGTTCAGGGTCACGCCGTTGGCGCTGTTGAGGTCCACGAGGTAGTAGCCCTCGGGTGTGCCGACGATGGCGGCGTGGTGCCGGCTCAAATAGGCGTTCGGCAGGCAGATGTCGTTATGTTCACTGCGGCCCACGAGCGTGCGGTGCCCGAGCGTCACTTTGCTCAGGACCTTGCCATCGCGGCTCACGAGCAGGCCGGCCCGTGGGGGCGCGTGCGGCGGTTGCTCGGCGGGGCCGTGCTCGACGTCGAGCTTCGCGCCCTGGCGGGCGGCTAGCGTGGCCACTGCCTGCCTCACGACGCGAGCGTCGACACGCTCCAACCTCAGCTGACGCAACACGAGCAGGGAAATCTGGCCAAGAACATCGGCCGCCGCGTAACGACCGCCGCTCAAACGCGCAATCATCTGGGCCGCGATGGGCGTGACGAGTGTTTCCATCTCGAACCGGCGGAGGCGCCAGTCCAGGTACTGTGCGAGGTCTTCGGTGGATGCGGGTCCGAGCTCGTGCAGGATGAGGTCGGGCTCAGCCGGCGAGCGAACCCAAAGCCGAGGCAACGACGGTGTGCCGACCACGATCCACTCGAGCGCGGGTCGATTGTCGATTCGCAAAGCGAGCAGTCGCTCGAGCTCCTCCATCGCCGCGGGCCTGACACCGTGGGCATCGTCGACGAGCAACAGGATGCGGCGACCTTGCGAGCGGCGCTGTTGCACGAAGACCGTGAGCAAGTTGCGCTGATCGAGCTCGGAAAGATCCCAGGGCGCGAGACCGGCGCTCTGCAACAGGCTCGCGAGCACCGACGCGCTGTCGTCCTTCGGACCGCGGCACCGCAGCACGACCGGGGCTGGACCCGATTGCTGGGCGAGGTGGTAGGCGAGGGTGGTCTTGCCGCACGATGCGGGCCCGACGATGAGCCGTACTTGAGTCGGACGAGAAAGCTGGCTCAGAGCCGCCTTTTGGGACGGTCCGAGCCAGATTTGGTCCGCCGTTGGTCGCGCGAACACTCTCGCGGGAGAGACCAACTTGGGAGCTTCTCCCATAGCCGTTTTCCTTCTTTCTACAACTAGTTATCGAGGAATAGTGAGTTCTTGTATGACGGCCGAGCGCGAGTCTATGCCATCACGAAAGTTATGTAAACTTCTGGTTTAACGTAACATTTCCACCCGGCCGAGCCGGTCGCAACTGCGACGCGATTGCAGGTCATGTCTCATTAAAGCGTCGTTACTTATTGTTCTTCCACATAAAAATACGACGGCGCCTGTTGCAAAGACGAAGGCCTCGGGCACAATCCGCCGCTTGACCGCGAGGGCCGCCTGTTCATGACCGAGGGAGGAGTGCTGCATGGACGGGATCTTGCCGTGTGGCGTGGCGAACGTTGCCTGTTCGAGAGGCTCGGCTTCGAGCTGCGTTCCGGTCAGCTCGCGCTGCTCGTAGGTCCGAACGGTTCCGGCAAGACGACGCTGCTGCGGGTGCTCGCGGGTCTCGCGCCCCCGACCGCAGGGGTTGTGGCGTGGAATGGCACGGCCATCGGCGAGCTCGAGCCCGAGCAGCGTGGGGATCTTGCGTACCGCGGTCACCTCGAAGCGCTCAAGCGCGACCTCACGGTTCGCGAGAACCTCGAGTTCCACGCGTCACTGTTCCGCGTATCCGAGCCGCTCGAGCCCGTGCTCTCCGAGCTGCAACTCGAGGCGGCCGCCGATACGCGCGTCCGTCATCTCTCGGCAGGCCAAAAACGCCGAACCGCACTCGCCTCGCTGCGGCTGTCCGGCGCCAAGCTTTGGCTCCTCGACGAGCCGACAACCAATCTCGATCGCGATGGTCGAACGTTGCTGCGCGACTGGACGCGCCGTCACTTGGCGGCGGGCGGGCTCGCCGTGATCGCGACCCACCAGCCTGACGAGCTCGCCGATCGGGGCGTTTTGGTCATCGAGTTGTGAGGGGCGCTTTCTACGCCGTGTTCGCCCGCGATCTTCGCGTCGCCTTTCGGCGCTGGAGCGAGCTTGCTTATCCGGTGATCTTCTTCGCAATCGTCGTAGCGTTGTTCCCGTTGGCGCTGTCGCCGACGGCTGCCCAGCTGCGCGACATCGGTACGGGGGTCCTCTGGGTGGCGTTGTTGCTGTCTTCGCTGCTCGCCTTGGACGGGTTGTTTCGCGGCGATGCCGACGACGGCACTTTGGAACAACTGTTGATGAGCCCGGTTGCGATCACCGTCACGGTCTTCGCGAAGCTCGCGGCGCACGCTCTCGTGACGCTGTTGCCGTTGATTTGCCTCGTGCCCTTGTCGGCGTTGTCGTTCAACATACCCTTGGCGGCATTGCCGACGCTGATATTGGCGTTGGTGCTTGCGGCGCCGACGCTGAGCGTGCTCGTCGCTCTCGGTGCGGCGTTGACAGTGAGCTTGCGGCGGGGCGGCGCGATCGTGGGCTTGCTCGTGTTGCCGCTCACGGGGCCATTGCTCATCTTCGGGACGCGAGCGACGGATCTCGGTATCAACGGCGAGCCGACCGCCGCGCCGTTGTTCCTTCTCGCGGCGCTCGCGGCACTTGCGCTGGCGCTCGGACCGCTCGCGATCGCGGCCGCCGTGAAAGTAGGGCTCGAATAGGACGAATGCCATGAAGTTGCCCCGTTGGTTTCATCAGCTCGGTTCGCCGCCCTATGTTTATCGCTTGATCGACAAGCTCGGCCCATGGCTCGGCGGGCTCGGGTGCGCGCTGCTCGCGATCGGCGCCGTGTGGGGATTGGCGATCGCGCCGCCCGACTATCAGCAAGACGAGGTCTATCGGATCATCTTCATTCATCCGCAGACGGCCTACGTCGGCATGATGGCGTACGTGGTGATGGCCGTCGCCGCAGCCATCGGCTACATCTGGCGCCTCAAGATCGCGCACGCGGTCGCGGTGAGCGCAGCGCCGATCGGCGCGTGGTTCACGTTTTGCGCGCTCGTGACGGGCGCGATCTGGGGCCGGCCGACATGGGGAACTTACTGGCAGTGGGGCGATCCACGCATCATGTCCGAGACCCTGTTGCTGTTCCTGTTCCTCGGCTACTTGGCATTGCGCGGCGCTTTCGACGATCGCGACAAAGCGGACAAAGTGACGGCGATTCTCGCCGTGGTCGGTGTCGTGAACGTCCCCATCATTCATTACTCCGTGGAATGGTGGAACTCGTTGCACCAAGGTCCGACGATCTTGCGCGGAGACGGGCCTGCGATGACGACCGACATGTTGCTGCCGTTCCTGACCACGGTATTGGGATTCACGCTCACCTTCTATTGGCTGTTGCTGCGCCGGCTGCAGGCCGAGATCGTCGAGCGCGAAGGGGACGCGCGGTGGCTTCGTGAGCTGTTGCCAGGGAGCGCCGCGTGATCGAGTTCCTGCGAATGGGAGGCGACGGCGCTTACGTTTGGTCGGCGTACGGCATTACACTGGCCGTGCTGGTCGTCAACATCTGGCTGGTGCGCGCCAAGCACCGCGCGGCGTTGAGCCGAGCACGGGCGATCGCGGCACAAGCAGAGGTCCCGCGTAGGCAACCCAAGGTGCATCGAGTGCAATGAAATCCCGAACCCAGCGCAAGCTATTCATCGCGTTCGTGCTCGCCGGCATTACGCTCGCCGGCGTGTTCGCGTACCGCGCTTTTCAGGAAAACCTTCTGTACTTCTTCAGCCCGACACAAGTCGCCGAAGGGGAGGCGCCGCAACGCACGTTCCGGCTCGGCGGTATGGTGCTCGCGGGCAGCCTCGAGCGGGAGCCCGGCAGCTTGACCGCTCGCTTCGTCGTCACCGACAACGTGCACTCCGTGCCCGTGAGCTACACGGGCGTGTTGCCCGACTTGTTCCGCGGGGGCGCCGGTGCCGTCGCGATCGGTCGCATGACCGACGGCGAGTTCGTGGCGGAGGAGATACTCGCCAAGCACGACGAGAACTACATGCCCCCCGAGGTTGCCGAGGCACTGCAAAAAGCGCGCGAGGCGCAGGGCGAATGATTCCCGAGTTCGGCCAGCTCGCGCTCGCCTTGGCGCTGTGCTTGGCGCTGGTGCAGAGCACGATGCCGCTCATGGGAGCCGCGCTAGGGCGCGCCGATTGGATGGCGTTGGCGCGGCCCGCCGCGGCCGGCCAGTTCGTGTTCGTCGCGGTCGCTTTCGCGGCGCTCGAGTACGCGCTGCTCACCGACGACTTCAGCGTCAGCTTCGTCGCCAACCACTCCAACTCGGCGTTACCGGTGTTTTACAAGGCGACGGCGGCCTGGGGCGGGCACGAGGGCTCGATGCTGCTGTGGATCGCGGTGCTCGCGGTCTGGACTCTGGCCGTCGCGGCGGGTAGCCGCTCGCAGCCGCAGGAATTCGCGAGCCGCGTGCTCGGTGTGCTCGGAATCGTGAGCGCCGGCATGATCGCGTTCGCGTTCTTCACGTCCAATCCGTTCGATCGGCTCGTGCCGACGCCCCTCGACGGCAACGACCTCAATCCGTTGCTGCAAGACCCCGGCATGATCATTCATCCGCCGACGCTCTATGTGGGCTACGTCGGCACCGCCGTGCCGTTCGCGTTCGCCGTGGCCGCGCTGCTCGCCGGGCGCCTCGACAAAGACTGGGCCAGATGGGCGCGTCAGTGGACCGCGGTCGCGTGGATCTTTCTGACCTGCGGCATCACGCTCGGCAGTTGGTGGGCGTATTACGAGCTCGGCTGGGGCGGTTGGTGGTTCTGGGATCCTGTCGAGAACTCCTCGTTCATGCCGTGGCTCATGACGACGGCGCTGCTGCACTCGTTGGCCGTGACCGAGCGCCGCGGCATCTTCAAGAATTGGACCGTGCTGCTCGCGATCGCGGCGTTCTCGCTGAGCTTGCTCGGCACATTCCTGACGCGCTCCGGGGTCATGATCTCGGTGCACGCCTTCGCGTCCGATCCGACGCGCGGGTTGTTCATCCTCGGCCTGCTCGCGTTGTTCACGGGCGGGGCATTGCTGCTCTATGCGCTGCAGGCGGGCAAGCTCGAGGCCGAGGGCGGCTTCAAGACGATGTCGCGCGAAACGTTTCTGCTCGCCAACAACGTCTTGCTCGTCATCGCTACCGGGTTCGTGCTGTTCGGAACCCTGTATCCGTTGTTCGTCGATGCGCTCGGGTTGGGCAAGTACTCCGTCGGCCCCCCGTACTTCAACCTGGTGTTCTTGCTGCCCGTGCTGCCGCTCGTGGCGTTGATTGGCGTCGGTATGCACACGGCCTGGCGCATGATGCCGGGGTCGGTGTTGGTGCAGCGCCTGCGCTGGTTGGCCGTAGCTGCGCTGGCGCTCGGCGTCGCGATTCCCATCGTGATATTCGGTGCCGTGTCGGTGCTCACCTTGCTCGCCGTGACGATCGCGCTCTGGGTCTGTGCGAGCGCGCTGCTCGACCCGGTGCGCAGGCTGTTGTACCGCACGGGCGCCCCGCTCACGCGCGGACAGGTTGGCATGTGCCTCGCGCATTTCGGCGTCGGTGTGTTCATGCTCGGCGCGACGGTAGCATCGGCCTACAATTTCGAGCGCGATCTGGCCGCCAGGCCCGGCGATCGGTTCGAAGCGGGCGGCTACGAGTTCGTTTTTCGCGGCGTGCGCCAGGTGGAAGGTCCCAACTTCGTCGCCGACGAGGGTGAGTTCGAGTTTTTCGACGACGGTGCTTCACTCGGAATCTTGCGGCCGCAAATTCGCGTCTATCGGGTGCAGCAGTCGCCGATGACGGAAGCCGCCATCGACACGAACGTCCTGCGCGACGTCTTCCTGGCGCTCGGGGAGTCGCTCGGCGCGGACGCCTGGAGCGTGCGCGTTCAAGTGAAGCCGCTGATCGGCTTCTTGTGGCTTGGCTCGAGCCTCATGGCGCTCGGCGGGCTCGTGGCCGTCACCGACCGCCGTTACCGCGTCGCTGCGCGCGAGAGGCAGCGCGAGCCGGCCCGCGAGCAAACAGCGACGGGGGCCGTATAGTCATGTTGCGTTACGTCGTGCCGCTCGCGATCTTTGCGGTCATCGGTTTGTTCTTTTTGCGCGGCCTCTGGCTCAACCCGAGCTACGTGCCGTCGCCGCTCGTCGGCAAGCCCGTGCCGACGTTCTCGCTGCCGGACGTCGAGGACACCTCGGCGACGGTGAGCTCCGCCGACCTGTTGGGACGCGTCGCGCTCGTCAACGTTTGGGGCACGTGGTGCGTCGAGTGCCGCCACGAGCACGGGTTTCTCGTAGAGCTCGCGCGCGCCGGCGTGCCGATCTTCGGTCTGAACGTCCGAGACGATCGTGTCGCGGCCGGCAAGTGGCTCGCGCGGCTCGGCGATCCCTACGTGAGCTCCGGCTTCGACCCCGAGGGCAAGGTGGCCATCGACTGGGGCGTCACCGGCGCGCCCGAGACGTTCCTCATCGGCAGCGACGGCACGATCTTGCACAAGCACATTTCGCCGTTGACGCCGTTCGTGTGGCAGCGCGATTTCGTGCCGTTGCTGCGCGAGCACTGCGGTCCGAGCGATTGCGCGTTCCTGGCGGCGGTGGGGGCGCGATGACACGACTCGCATCACTGCTGGCGTTGTGTTTGCTGTTCGCGAGCCCCGTCCTCGCGTTCGACACGGAAGCCGAGTTCGACGACCCGGTTCTCAACGAGCGCTACCGCAGCCTGATCCGCGAGATCCGTTGTCCGAAATGTCTCAACGAGAGCATCGCCGAATCGCACGCCCCGGTCGCCGCGGACTTGCGGCGCGAGGTACGCCGGCTCATCGGCGAAGGGGCCTCGGACGACGAGGTCAAGACGTTCCTGTCGTCGCGCTACGGCGAGTTCGTCCTCTACCGGCCGCCCGTGTCGCCGGCCACGTGGGCGCTCTGGGGCGGCCCTTTCGTGTTCTTGGGCGTAGGCGGCTTCGTGTTCTGGCGGATTCTCAAGACTCGACGCGATCAGCCCATCGATGAGGATTTCCCCGCGTGACGGGGACGTTCTGGATCGTCGCGGGCGGGCTCTGTCTCGCGGCCGTCGGCATTCTGCTGCTGCCCGTGTGGCAGCGCCGGCTCATCGACGGGCGTTGGTCGCCCGTGGGTCTCGTCAGCGTGATCGCGATCGCTCCGCTCGCGCTCGGCATGTATGCCTTGGTCAGCGATTGGGATGCCGAAGAGGCCGCGCGAACCTCCGAGCAGGCGGCATTCGCTGACGGCCTCATCGCTCAGCTCGAGGCGCACCTCGCGAGCAACCCGAGCGATGCCGAAGGGTGGGCCTTTCTCGGCAAATCGTACCTGCAGCTCGGCCGCTATCCACAAGCACGCGCAGCTTACGCGCGCCTTTGGGCGTTGACGCCCGAGCCCGACGACGACCTCAAGCTCGCGTATGCCGAGGCACAGATACTAGCCGAGCGAACCGCGCTCGCCGGCGACGCTAGCCGCCTCGTAGAAGAGGTGCTCGCTGCGCGGCCGCAAGAGCCCAAGGCGCTCTGGTACGGCGGGCTCGCGGCGTTCGAGCTCGGGCGCAACGACGTCGCGCGACAGCGCTTCACGACCCTGCTCGCGTTCAATCCACCGGCGGACGTAGCCGCCGCCATTCGCGACCGGCTTGCGGCGCTCGGCAGCCCGAGCGGCACGGAAAGCGGGCAGGGCGGTGCCGCGGTCGATGGCCCGTCGATCAAGCTCAGCGTCGCGCTCGGCGAAGGGCGCTCCCTCGCCGAGCTCGGGCCCAGCGCGCAGCTGTTCATCATTGCGCGCGCCCCCGAGGGCGGACCGCCGATCGCCGTGATCCGGCGGCCGCCGGGCGCCGTGCCCGGCGAATTCACTTTGAGCGACGCCGACAGCATGATCGCGGGGCGATCGCTCGCGAGCTACCCCGAGATCGCGGTCGTGGCCCGGCTGTCCCGCGCAGGCCAACCGATCGAGCAGCCCGGCGACTGGTTTGCGCAAGCCACGGTACGCCTCGGCGAGCCGGGCACGGTGGCGCTCGTCATCGACGAGGTGGTCCAATGAGCGCATGCCCGAGCTGCCCGATATCACGCTTTATCTCGAAGCGCTCGAGCAGCGCATCGTCGGGCAACGACTAGAACGAGCCCGGATCCTTTCACCCTTTCTGTTGCGCAGCGTCGAGCCGCCGCTCGAGGCCGCGCACGGCGCAGTCGTGACGTCGCTCAGGCGACTCGGCAAACGGATCGCGATCGGCCTCGATAGCGACATTTGGCTCGTGATTCATCTCATGGTCGCGGGTCGCTTGCGATGGCGCGACACGTGGCCGAGCGCGTTCCCGCGCCAGGCGCTGCTCGCGCTCGGCTTCACTACGGGCACGTTGACGATGACCGAGGCCGGTACGCGCAAGCGCGCCTCGTTGCACGTCGTGCGTGGGGGCTCGGCCCTCGCGGCGCACACGCCCGGCGGCGTCGAGATCGCCAGCATCGACGCCGCCGAGTTCGAAGCGGTGCTCAAGCGCGGCAACCACACCTTGAAACGTGCATTGACGGATCCGCGGTCGTTCAGCGGCATCGGCAACGCGTACTCGGACGAGATCCTGCATCGCGCGTGCTTATCGCCGGTCACGCTCACGAGCCGGCTGACCTCGGCCGAGTGCACGCGACTATTCGCGGCCACACGCGAGGTGCTCGCGGAGTGGGTCGTGCGGTTGCGCGAGAAAGCGCGCGGGGAATTTCCGCGCAAGGTGACGGCGTTCCACGAAGAGATGGCCGTGCACGGCCGGTTCGGCATGCCGTGCCCCGCGTGCGGCACGCGCGTGCAGCGCATCCGTTACGCGGACAACGAGACCAACTATTGCCCGCGATGCCAAACCGGCGGCCGATTGCTCGCCGACCGCGCGCTGTCGCGGCTCTTGAAGAGCGACTGGCCGCGATCGATCGACGAGCTCGAGGCGCAGTCGTGAGCGTCGTCGACGCCGAGTGGCCGCGCATCGTCGCGCACGCCGACATGGATGCGTTCTATGCGGCCGTCGAGCAGCGCGACGATCCGCGTTTGCGCGGCCGGCCGTTGCTCGTCGGGTCCGACAGCCGTCGCGGCGTGGTGCTCACGGCGAGCTATGAAGCGCGCGTCTCGGGCGCCGGCAGTGCGATGCCGATGCACCGTGCGCGGCGTCTCTGTCCCGAGGCGCTGGTCGTGCCGCCACGATTCGAGCGCTATCAGCAGGTATCGAGCGTCGTCATGGCAACGCTCGGCACGTTCTCACCGAGTGTCGAGCCGTTGAGCCTCGACGAAGCCTTTCTCGACATGACCGGCAGCACGCGGTTGTTCGGTTCGCCGGCCAGTGTCGGTGCGCGCATCAAGGCGGCCGTGCGGGAAGCGACGGGCGGGCTCACGGTGTCGGTCGGGATCTCCGCGACGCGCTACGTCGCCAAAGTCGCGAGCGGATACGCCAAGCCCGACGGTTTGACGATCGTGCCGCCGCACGAAGCGCGCGACTGGCTCGCGCCGTTGCCGGTCTCGAGCCTCTGGGGCGCGGGACCCAAGGTCACGGAACGGCTCCGAGCCCTCGGGTTCACGACAATCGGTCAGGTGGCGAACGCGGATCCGCACATTTTGGAGTCGTCGCTCGGTGCGTTGGGGCTCCGTTTCGCGGCGCTCGCGAACGGCGTCGATGCCCGCGATGTCAGCGGATCGCGGCGCGCAGGCAGCTTGAGCTCCGAGCGAACGTTGAGCGTCGACATCGGCGCGCGCAGCGACATCGAGGCGCATCTGCGGACCGCGGCCGACACGGTGGCACGCCGCTTGCGGCGCGGCGCGCGGGTGGCGCGCGGCGTCAGGCTCAAGCTCAAGAGGACCGACTTTCGAATCATTACCCGCCAAAGTGTGCTCGCGGCGGCCACCGATGTGGGCGCTGTCCTGTTCGCCCAGGCGGCGTCGTTGCTCGATGAGGTGCGCGATCCGGGGCCGTTTCGGCTCGTCGGCCTCGCCGCTTACGAGCTCGACACACCAACCGACCGTGGCGCGCAGCTCGATTTCGTTGCCGCGGGCGAGAGTCGCGCGCGGCGCCTCGAGACGGCTCTCGATGCCGTTGCGGAACGGTTCGGGTCGCAAGCCGTGCGGCGGGCTGCGGATCTCGGCCGCGACGCCGGCGTCGGAGTAGGCGCGAACCTCGACTTTCTCGCCGACGGCGACGACTAGGGTGCCGTGACGTCGTCCCCGGCTGCGGCGAGCTCCGCGAGGCGCTCGAGCTCGGCCCACCGTTCGACCGCCGTTTCGACTTCGCGCTCGGCGAGCTCGAGGTCGTTGACGAAACGTTGTACCTCGGCCTGCGGTCTGCGGTAGAACGCGCCGTCGTTGACGACGCCACGCAGCTCCGTCACTCGCGCTTCGAGCTCCGCGATTCGGTCGGGTAGGGCATCGAGCTCGCGCTTGAGCTTGTAGGACAGCTTGCGCGCGGCGGGGCGCACGCGAGTGTCGGTTCGGTCCGGC
>DATFFV010000221.1:0-2062 GCA_035249885.1 Gammaproteobacteria bacterium
GCAGGATCTCGAGCGACGCGATGACCTCGCTCTCGATCGTCTTGCTCGTGAAGTCCGGCGCGCGATTCGCGCCGAAGCCGGGCTCGCGCACGCCGACGCCGGCCGCGGCCATGAGCGGCGTCACGCCCATGACGTTCGGCACGTCGACGCGCGCGCCCGCCGCGAGCAGCGCGCGCATCGCCTCGTCGTCGTGCATGATCGCGGCGCGCAGCAGCGGCGTCGCGCCCGTGGTCAGCAAATCGTCGACGAAGCGCTGGCTGTTGCCGCCGCGCCCGGGCCGGTGGAAGTTGAGCTGCGGGTTCACCTCGACGCCGGCGGCGAGCAAGGCGCGCACGAGGTCCATGGCCGTCGTCGTCTTCGAGCGCGTGTGCGGCGCGCCCTCGCGCGGCACGTACGTGTTCATGTCGACGGCCAGGTACAGCGCCGTGCGGCCCCACCAGTCCGAGAGGTGCGGGTTCGCGCCGGCGTCGAGCAGCGCCTTCGCGGTGTCGAACTCGTAGTTGTCGATGGCGAGCATCAGCGCCGTGACGCCGTCGGGCGTCGGCCGGTCGACCGCCTCGCCCGCGGCCAGGATCGAGCGCACGCACTCGACGCAGCCCGAGCGCGCGGCGTACGTGAGCGGCGTGAGCCCGCCCGTCGGGCGGTACTGCGCGCGCGGCTCGCTCGTGATCTGCGAGCCCCAGTCGTTGGCCGCGGCGCGCGAGCGCACGTCGGCGCCGTGCTCGATAAACAGCGAGACGAGCTCGGGGAACGCGGCTTCGGCCGCCCACATGAGCGGCGTCTGCTCGCGCCACGCCTCGCGCGCGTTGACGTCCGCGCCCGCCGCGATGAGCGCGCTCGCGACTTCCGTCGAGCCCGTGCGCGCCGCGAGCATGAGCGCCGTCTGGCCGTCCGCGTTCACCGCGTCGACCTCGGCGCCGGCCTCGAGCAGCAGCCCGACGATCTCGGCGTTCGCGGCCTTCGCCGCTTCGCTCAACGGCCGAGCACCGAAGCGATTCGCCGTGTTCGCGTTCGCCCCGCGCTCGAGCAGCCGCTCCACGAGATCCGCATCGAGCCGGTACGCGGCCCAGTGCAGCGGCGTCGTGCCGTCGCCTTGCGCAGCGTTCACGTCCGCGCCTTCAGCGATCAGCGAGAGCGCGGCCTCGCGGCGGCCGTTCTCGATCGCGTCCGCGAGCGGGCTCTCGGCGAGTGCCGGAGCGCAGAGCGCCGTCAAACCCAACGCGACCAATGGCAGCAGCTTGCTCATACGATGTCGTTCATGAGCTTGTTGTGATGGGCCCACAAGCCCTTGTGCGCGTCGTAGAGGAATTTCCCCGGGTCCGCGAACGTGCGCGGCAAGCCGTCGAGCACGCCGGCCTTCAGCATGTCGGCCGGCGTTTGGCCGAGCCGCAAGTTCACGACCATGCGGTCGAAGATCGTGAGCATGAGGTCGTGCTCGGCCTGGACTTCGGCACGACCCAACACGGGACCGAAGCTCGGCACGTAACGCGTGCTCGCGTCGCCGAGCTCAAGCAATACGCTAAGCGCGTCGACGCGCCCGCCGAGCCAACCGCCGCCGAACCAGTCGAGCACAGGGTCGAGCTCCGGGGATACGACGTCGCCCACGGCGATGATGTTCACGTCGGGAAAGCGCACGTAAAGGTCGCCGTCGGTATGCGCCTCGATCAAGTAGCCGAACTCGACGCGCTTGTCGCCGATCTGCATCGCGCCGGTCTCGAAGAACGCCTTCGTGGGGCGGCCGGCGGGCGGCAGCGCCTCCTCGTAGCGGTCCTCGGCCGGCACGTACCAGCCTGCCGACAAGCGCTGGCGCGTCTTCTCGTGCGCGACGATCGTCGCGCCGGCGCGCCCGAGCGCTTCGTTCGCGCCCGTCTGATCCTTGTGCCAATGCGTGTTGACGAGCGCGGCGACCTTGCCGAGTGGGCGCAGCGTGGCCACCACGTCGCCGCTCGACCGCGCGTTGCCGCTGTCGACGACGATTTGACCATCGCTCGTCGCGAGCACGACGATGTTGCCGCCGCCCCCGGAGAGAATGAGGAAACCGGGCGTCGCGTCGTCGGTCAGG
>DATFFV010000222.1:0-4470 GCA_035249885.1 Gammaproteobacteria bacterium
ATCATGGCGTTCTGCAACCCGGGGGAGACCGCATGGCTCATCGTACTCTCGCGCCGTTCACCCACGGCGTCATCGCCGCAACCGCATTCGTCGCCGCAGCTACCGCCGGCTTAGCCACTGCCCAAGGCGCCGACGCTTGCGCCACGTTGCGCTCGTTCGAATTGCCGGGCAGCGCGCTCGAGATCACGAGCGCGCAACACGTGGCGGCGGGCCCTGTCCCGCAGACGGGCCTGCCGGGCCAACCGGGGTTCGCCGGCAATTTGCCCGCGCACTGCCGCGTCGACGGCATGCTCGAGCGACGCACGGGCGTCAACGGCGTCGAGTACGCCATCCGGTTCGCGCTCGCGTTGCCCGACGACTGGACGGGCCGCTTCTTGTTTCAGGGCGGCGGCGGATTGAACGGCAATGTGGGACGGCCGCTCGGCGCTCAGGTGGCCGGGACCAATCCGGCGCTCGCGCGCGGCTTCGCCGTCGTCAGCAACGACGCGGGCCATCAGGGGGCCGTGTTCGACGCCAGCTTCTTCGCCGACCAGGAAGCGGCGCTCAATTTCCTCTGGCTCGCGAACGGCAAGGTCGCCACGGTCGCGAAAGAGATCATCGACGCCTACTACCGCAAGCCCGCCGACCATTCGTATTTTGTCGGCTGCTCCACGGGCGGGCGCGAAGCGATGATCATGTCGCAGCGTTACCCCACCTACTTCGACGGCCTCGTCTCGGGCGCACCCGCGATGCGCACGGGCTTCTCGAATCTCGGCATGCGCTCCGTGTCGGTCGCGCTCTCGGCCGCCGCGCAACGCGACCCCAGCGGCGCGGTGATCCCCGGCAGCGCGCTCTCGGACGCCGACAAGAAGCTCATCGTCGAATCGCTGCTCAAGACCTGCGACGCCGACGACGGCTTGGCCGACGGGCTCGTGTCCGACCCCGTCGGCTGCGATTTCGACCCGGCCGCGCTCGTGTGCGCGGGCGCGAAGAACGACACCTGCCTGAGCGCGACGCAAGCGAGCGCCGTCAAGAAAGCGCTCTCGGGCCCGCGCATGGCGAGCGGTCGGCAGGTTTATCCCGGCTACCTCTACGACACGGGTATCACCGCGAGCGGGGCTGGAATCCCCGGCGTTCTGAACGGCTCGGCCGGCCCCGTCGGGCCGCGCGTGCCGCCGACGACGCAGGACGTGGATGCCGAGGTCGCGCAGGTCCTCTCCGAGCCCTCGACGCTCGGCGACACGAACGCGTGGACCAATTTGAGTAGTTTCTCAGGCCATGGCGGTAAGTTGCTGTTTTATCACGGCGTGAGCGACCCCTGGTTCTCGGCGCTCGACACGATGGGCTACTACGAGCGGCTCGCGGCCGCGAGCGGCGGCTTGGACGCGACGCGCGACTGGAGCCGGTTGTTCCTCGTGCCCGGCATGGGCCACTGCGCGGGCGGCGCGGCGCTCGATCAGTTCGACCTGCTCTCGGCCATCGTCGACTGGGTCGAGAACGACGAGGCGCCGGATAGCGTCGTCGCAACGGGCCGCGCATTCCCCGGCCGCAGCCGCCCGCTCTGCCCGCACCCGCAGCACGCACACTACAAGGGCTCGGGCAACCCCGAGGACGCCGCGAGCTTCGAGTGCCGCTGAGCGAGCGCTCGCCATGTGTGCAGCGGCCCTGTTCGGATTGCTGTTCCACCGATGGACGCCGGTCCCGGCCGCTGTCGCACGAGGCTCTCGGCCACGGTCGACACTGAGAACTTGCGTCCGCCCAGGCGGCCAAGCCTAGCGATGCGGTCCCACGGGGTTGAAGACACCGCGCAGGTGAACACGAGTCATGGGGCCATTTAGAGCAGCGACCTCATCAACCTCATCACCTATTGCAAGAGTCACGCAGCGAACCTAAGGCATCAGAAGATCGATGATCTGCATCGCGAAGACGCAGTACTCGCTCTCGACGGACCCGCAGCTGCGCGGCGCGCCGACGGGCCGCGTGTTCAACGTGCGCGACGTCTACTTGAATGCGGGCGCGGGGTTCATGGGGGTGCTGTCGGGCGAGATCATAACGACGACGTGCCTGCCGAAGAAGCCGGCGTCGGACAACATCGAGATCGACGCCGACGGCAACATCGTCGGGCTGGCTTAACGCTCGTTCCTACCGCAGCGCGTGCGCTCCGGATGGGGCGCACCGCACCCGAAGGGGCAACTTGCCGTGCGCGTGAGCTGCCGCTTCGAGGTACCTTAAGGCGGGCTTCGGAAGCCAAGCGGGGTCTGAGAGATGCACGGCAACGAGCGGCGCGAGACAGGCCACCGAGGAGCGCGTCGCGGCGCGCAAGTGCTCGAGCGCTTCCGGGAGCGGCCGGCCGCGATCTGGTATCGCGGCGAGCCGGTGCGCGATGTTACTGGCCACGCGGCCTTCCGCGGCGGGGCGCACTCGCTGGCCGAGCTCTACGACCTGCAGTGGCGCGAGCCCGCCGTCTCGTTGTTCCACGCCGCGCCCGGCGGCGCGCAGGTGGCACGCTCCTTCATGATCCCGCGCACGCTGGAGGAGCTCTGCAGCGTGCGCGCTGCGATGCGCGTCTGGGCCGGCCACACTCACGGCTTCATGGGCCGCTCGCCGGACTACTTGAACCGCGCGCTCACGGGCTTCGCTGCCGGCGCGCCGTTTCTCGCGGCCGCGGGCACGGACTTCGGCGCCAACGCGCTACGCTGCTACGAGCGTGTGCGCGACGCGGACCTCTGCCTCACGCACACCCTGATCGCGCCGCAGGCCAACCGCTCGGTAAGCGCCGCGGAGCAGCGCGACCCCTTCCTCGCCGCGCGCGTCAAGGAGGAGCGCGACGACGGCCTCGTGATCCGCGGCTGCCGCATGCTCGCGACGCTGCCGTTCGCCGACGAGCTGATGGTCTTCCCGTCGACGCTCCTCAAGAGCCCCGAGCGCGACGGGCCGTACGCATTCGGCTTCGTCATCCCGACCGACGCGCCGGGCCTCAAGCTCATCTGCCGCGAGAGCGTGGACTACGGGCGCTCGCGGTTCGATCACCCGCTCGGCTCGCGCTTCGAGGAAATGGACGCCGTCGTCGTGTTCGACGACGTGTTCGTGCCGTGGGAGCGCGTGTTCCTCTATCGCGACATCGAGCGGTGCAACGCCGCGTACGCGCGCACGGGTGCCGTCGTGCACATGGCGCACCAGGTCGTCGTCAAGAACATCGCCAAGTGCGAGTTCATGTTGGGATTGGCCGCGCTGCTCGTTGACACGATCGCCGTGGAGAGTTTCCAACACATCCAGGAGAAACTCGCCGAGATCTGGGTGAACCTCGAGACGATGAGGGCGCTACTGAGGGCCGCCGAGACCGACGCCGCACTCGACGAATGGGGCGTCATGCGACCCGCGTGGAATCCGCTCGATGCCGCGCGCAATCTCTTCCCGCGCCTCTATCCGCGCATGGTCGAAATCCTGCAGCAGATCGGCGCGAGCGGCTTGGTCGCGATGCCGACCGAGCAAGATCTCGCAGGGCCGTTGGCCGCGGACATCGCGCACTACTATCAGGCCGCGCGCGCGGAGGCGTTCGAGCGTATTCCGTTGTTTCGGTTGGCGTGGGATGCGTGCTTGTCGGCGTTTGCTTCGCGACAGGTGCTGTATGAGCGGTTCTTCTTTGGCGATCCGGTGCGGATGGCGGGGGCGCTCGTGGAAAATCATGCGGGGGAGATTCGGGAGTTGGCGGGGCGGGTGCGGGAGCTCGTGGGCGAGTCGCGGGACGATGCAGGTGATAGCGGTCGTTGACGTGTCCGTGGCGCGCTCGGGCGCAATGGGCTAGCCTGCCAGCGTCGAAGAGTGCAGCGCACCCTGGGAGGTCGACGCATGAGAATGCCAACGTCGGTGTGGCTCCTCGCCCTGTCGGTCGCGACCGTGGCCAACGCCCAACCGAGCGGCCCGCCGTTGCCGCCCGACATCGACGCCCAGTCGTACTCGCGCTTGCCGCTCATTCTCAAGGACGCTCTCGATGAGGAGGGCAAGCGCCTCTTCGAGGCGATCAACGGCAAGGACGGCAATACGCCACGCCTCGGCCCGCCGGCAAGCTCCTTGTATAGCCCCGCGGCCGCCGAGCCGTACGACCGGCTGAACCAGCTCCTTCGCAGCCAGAACGTCATCGGGCCGCAGTTTTTCGAGATCAGCACGCTCGTGCCGGCGCGCGAGTTCAACCAGCAATACGAGTGGACCGCGCACGAGCGCGGCGCGCGGCGCGTGGGTGTCGCGCAAGAGGTCATCGACGTCATCAAGCACGACCGCCCGACGGCAGGTCTGCCGGAGAAGGAAGCCACTGCGATCGAGTTCGGGCGCGCCATGCTGCGCGGCGACCGCCAGGTCCCGCCCGAGCTGTTCGCCAAGATGGTGGCACTGTTCGGCGAGCGCGGCACCATCGAGATCACGATGGTCATGGGCGACTATGCGATGACGGCGATGCTCTTGAACGCAGTGAATCAACAGTTGCCGCCGACCTGG
>DATFFV010000223.1:0-2123 GCA_035249885.1 Gammaproteobacteria bacterium
GGGGTCGACGCTGCCCTGCACGACCATCTCGCCGAGACCGTAGTTGCCGTTGATGATGACGAGGCCCGGGAAACCCGTTTCCGTATCGACGGAGAACATCACGCCGGCGCAGCCGCGATCCGCTCGAACCATGGGCTGCACACCCGCGGACAGCGCGACCTTGAGCTGATCGATGCCGTGATTCTCGCGATAGGCGATCGCGCGATCCGTATAGAGCGACGCGAAACAAGCGCGCACGGCGTCGAGCAAAGCCGCTTCGCCGCACACGTTGAGAAACGTCTCCTGCTGGCCCGCAAAGCTCGCCTCGGGCAGATCCTCGGCCGTCGCGCTCGAGCGCACGGCCACCGCGGGTTCCCCTTCACGTCGCGCTTTGCCGAGCGCGCGATAAGCGGCGACGATCGCCTCGGCCACGGGTGCCGGGAGCGCGCCTCCGAGTAATGCGTCGCGCACCTGCCGGCCCGCTTCCGCGAGCGGAGCTCGACGCGCAAGGTAGTCGGCCATGGCGCGGGCGATAACCGGCCGGAGACGATTGGCGTCGATGAAGGCCCAGTAGGCCGCGACCTCGGTGGCGAAGCCGCCCACCACGCCGACACCGGCACCGGAGAGATGGTGCAGCAGCTCGCCGAGCGACGCGTTCTTGCCGCCGACTCGCGCCACGTCGCGCATCGATACGGAATCGAGCGCGACGACGTAGCTCGTTGTCGCTGCCGTCATGACGCGGCCGCGCCTACGCCGTCACCGGACGGCCGGCGTGTCGACGCCGCGCTCCGCGCCATCGGCCCGCTGGATCGAACGCAGGTACTCGACGAGCTTGTTGATCGCGTCCCGGGCCGAGGTCTGCGCGACGACGTCGCCGCCCTCTTCGACCCAGAACTCGTGTCCCCAGACGGGCATCGTGCGCGTGCCGTGCGCGCGCATGTCGATGCCACGCCCGTCGATGACGTCGCGAATGAGCGTGGCGGGAAATTCGCCGTAGCGGCGACCGATCGTCGTCAGGTCGGGCACCAGAACGTTGAGCGAGCTCGCGACGGGCCCGTTGCCGCGCGCGCCCTCGCCATGGCAGGCCGCGCAGAAGCGATCGAAGAGCTCGGCGCCGCTGTAGTCGTCGAGCGTCACGGCGTCGAACTGCGCGAGACCCGTGCGCCCCGCGATTCCAGCAATCACGGCAACAAGCCCGAGAGTAGTCGAGCGCAACATCCTAAGCGACATCTTCGGGCACCTCGAACTCGAGCGGTTTGATGATCATGAGGTCGCACGGCAGCCGATCGAGCACGCGCTCGGCCGTGCTGCCGATGAACAGCCGTTTGAGGCCGCGACGCGCGACCGCGCCCATCACGACGAAGTCGGCCGCGTGCTCCTCCGCGGCCTTTTTCAGGCACTCGTGGGCCAGCCCTTCGTAGAGGTGAATGCGCCCGCCGAGCACGGCGTGCGTGTCGAGGAACTTCGTCATTGCGGAGCGGTGCTCCTGCGCGATGAGCCCGAGCACATCGGGCGGCAGCTCCGCGCCCATGGGCGCGGCATACGAGTGCATGAGGTGCAGGTGGCCGCGCAATACGCGCGCGAGCTCTGCTGCAAACGTGTAGATGCGGTCGTCGAGCGCCGCGGGCTTGTCATGCGCGTTGACAGGGTCGATCGCCGCAAGCACGGTGGGCTCGGCGGCGAGCCGCCGATCCTTGACGAGCAATAGTGGCGCCGGACAGTCGCGGATCAGGTGCCAGTCGACGTTCGTGAGCAACGTCCGTTGCACGATGTTGTGGTGCTGCGTGTCCTTCGCCACGAGCCAGTAGTCGTGGGCCGCGGCTTTCTTGACGATGGCTTCATCGAACGGGTGATCCCAAACGGCGTCGACGCTGACACTGAGCCCCTGCTTGCGCAGCGGAGCGGTGAGCTCGTCGAGCCGGCCCCGCAGCCGCAGCAGCAAACGCTCGCGCGCGCCTGCGTCCGGCGCCCATGCCGTCGCGACGTGGCCGGGGTCGATATCGGGATCGTAGTCGCACGCGAACAGCTCGAGCCGCGCGCCCGCCTGTTTCGCGAGCCATGCGGCTCGCTCGAGCGCCGGTTGCTGCGCACCGGTCATCGGGTCGATGACGACGAGTATCGTGGTTTCGCGCATACGATCGCTC
>DATFFV010000224.1:0-4385 GCA_035249885.1 Gammaproteobacteria bacterium
GTTAGGAAGCCCCGGTCCTTGTCGAGCGCCTCGAGCGAGTGCTCGAGTGAGTACGACACGGTTGGGATCAGCTTCTCTTCCTCGGGCGGCAGGTCGTAGAGATCCTTGTCGCTCGGCGGGCCGGGATTGATCTTGTTCGCGATACCGTCGAGACCGGCCATGAGCATGGCCGTGAACCCCAAGTACGGGTTCGAAGTGCTGTCCGGGAAACGCACCTCGATGCGGCGCGCCTTCGGATTCTGCACGTAGGGAACCCGAATCGACGCGGAGCGATTGCGCGCCGAGTAGGCGAGCAACGTCGGCGCCTCGAAGCCCTTGACGAGGCGCTTGTAGCTGTTCGTCGACGCGTTCGTCAGCGCGTTGATGGCATGCGCGTGCTTCATGATGCCGCCGATGTAGTAGAGCGCCGTCTGCGACAAGCCGCCGTAGAGGTCCCCCTGGAACAGGTTCTTGCCGCCCTTCGCGAGCGATTGATGGACGTGCATGCCGCTGCCGTTGTCGCCTAGCAGAGGCTTCGGCATGAACGTGGCCGTCTTGCCGTAGCTGTGCGCGACGTTGTGCACGACGTACTTGAGCGTCATGACGTCGTCGGCCTTCTTGACGAGCGAGCCGAATTTCACGCCGATCTCGCACTGGCCGGCCGTCGCGACCTCGTGGTGGTGAACCTCGACCGTGAGGCCCATTTCCTCGAGCGCCAAGCACATCGCGGAGCGGATGTCTTGCAGCGAGTCGACGGGTGGCACGGGAAAGTAGCCGCCCTTGATGCCCGGGCGGTGGCCGAGGTTGCCTTCCTCGATCTCCTTGCCGCTCTGCCACGCACCCTCGTACGAGTCGATGGCATAAAACCCGCCGTGCATCTGCGAGGACCACCGCACGTCGTCGAAGACGAAGAATTCGTTCTCGGGACCGAAGTAGGCTTCGTCGGCGATGCCCGTCGAGCGCATGTAGGCTTCGGCGCGTTTCGCGGCCGAGCGCGGGTCGCGCTCATAGCCCTGCATGGTCGTCGGCTCGATGATGTCGCAGCGGATGTTCAGCGTGGACTCTTCCATGAACGGATCGAGCACGGCCGTTCCGGCGTCGAGCGCGAGGATCATGTCGGACTCGTTGATGCCCTTCCAGCCGGAGATCGACGAGCCGTCGAACATCTTGCCGTCCTCGAACATCCCGGCGTCGACCTGATGCGAGGGCACGGTCACGTGCTGCTCTTTGCCGCGCGTATCCGTGAAGCGCAGGTCGACGAACTTGACGCCTTTTTCTTTGATGAACTTGAGAACCTCGGCGGGCGACATGTATTCCTCCGTTATTGCTGCCAGTTGTTGTCGCTGCCGGTGCCAGAACGTAGCGCGCGCGGCAGGCGCCCTTACTTTGAGAGTTCCGGAATGTGCATTCTTTGTGCCACTGCCGGAACGCGGCTAAGCTACTGTTTTTTCTGCGCGTAGGCAACAGCGCCGCGACTGCACGCACCACAACGAGGCAGCGGCGAAAAGGCACTGCCCGAAAATGGGGCGTACCTCAGACGTGCCCTTGCGTCACGGACGTCGCCCGGCGCGGACTGGCCGCGCGCGCCGAGTGGGGCAATCCGCTTGTCGGGCGTCGTTATACTGGCGCGCTTCGTTTTTCGGCTTTGCGGTGCGGAGTCATCGGTCATGGTCCCCATGGAAAAAATTGTGTCGCTCTGTAAGCGACGTGGCTTCATCTTCCCTTCGAGCGAGATCTACGGCGGCTTGAACGGCGCTTGGGATTACGGGCCGCTCGGCGTGGAGCTCAAGCGCAACGTCAAGCAAGCATGGTGGGACGACATGGTCGCGCATCACGACGAGACCGCCGAGCAACCGGGCGCGCCGCAACCGTTCGGCATGGTGGGTCTCGACAGCGCGTTGCTCATGAACCCGAAGGTCTGGGAGGCGAGCGGCCACGTCGGCGGTTTCAGCGACCCCATGGTCGACGATCGCGAGACGCGCGCGCGCTATCGCGCCGACCAGCTCGCCGTGTTCGCGCTCGATTTCGTCGGCGCCGACGGCGCCGTGGAGCGCTACGACGAGGTGCTGTTCGCATCGCCGGGCGAGCTCGACAAGTCTACGCCCGCGGAGCTCTTCGAGCCGCACCGCAAGCGCATCGCTTCGCTGCAGAAATTCAAGCACGCCAAGGAAGCGCGGCCCGCCGCCGTGCCGGGCGCGCTCAACGACGAGGCGCTGCGCGCGAAGGTCATAGCGCCCGGAGCGGCCGCGCCGGGCACGCTCACGGCGCCACGCGCGTTCAACCTCATGTTCAAGACGCACGTCGGCGCGCTCGAGGACAACTCGAGCGTCACGTATCTGCGGCCCGAGACGGCGCAGGGCATCTTCGTCAACTTCAAGAACGTCTGCGACACGGCGCGCGTGCGCGTGCCGTTCGGCATCGGGCAAATCGGCAAGGCGTTCCGCAACGAGATCAACCCGCGCAACTTCACGTTCCGCAGCCGCGAGTTCGAGCAGATGGAGATCGAGTTCTTCTGCCGCGCCGGCGACTCGGAGCAGTGGTACCGCTATTGGCGCGAGCGGCGCTATCGCTGGTACTTGGCACTCGGCATCCGGGCCGAGAACCTGCACTTGCGCGAGCATGAGGCGAGCGAGCTCGCGCACTACGCGGCCGGCTGCGCCGACGTCGAGTACGACTTCCCGTTCGGCCGCAGCGAGCTCGAAGGCGTTGCGAACCGCACGGACTTCGACCTGCGTCAGCACATGCAGATGAGCGGCAAGGACCTGCGCTACTTCGACGACCAAGAGCAGGACGAGGAGGCGCGGCGCTACTTGCCGCACGTCATCGAGCCGTCGGCCGGCGCCGATCGCGGCACGCTCGCGTTTCTCTGCGACGCGTACAGCGAGGACGAAGTCGGCGGCGAGGCGCGCACCGTGCTCAAGCTCCACCCCCGTCTCGCGCCGATCAAGGCCGCGGTGTTCCCGCTGGTCAAGAAGGACGGCATGCCCGAGAAGGGGCTCGAGATCTACCGCACGCTCAAGAAGCGCTTCAACGTCTACTACGACGAGAAGGGTGCGATCGGGCGGCGCTATCGGCGGCAGGACGAGGCGGGCACACCGTTCTGCGTCACCGTCGACGGCGAGACCCTGACCGCGGGCACCGTCACGGTGCGCGAGCGCAATAGCTGCAACCAAGTGTGGGTCGCTGTCGCAGAGCTCGGCGGGTATTTGAGCGAGCGGCTCGGGGCCTAGAGCGGCATGCTCGCTGCGCGGCCCGGCCTCGTCATCATCGATCGCGACGGCGTGATCAACGAAGACTCGGACGACTACATCAAATCGGTTGCCGAGTGGCGACCGATCGCCGGCAGTCTCGAGGCGATCGCCGAGCTGCACCGCGCCGGTTGGCGGGTCGCGGTGATCAGCAACCAATCGGGCATCGCGCGCGGGCTCTACGACGAAGAGACGCTGGCGGCGATTCACGTCCACATGCGCGAGCGCGTGCGCGCGGTGGGCGGCGAGGTCGTCGGCGTTTGGTATTGCCCGCACCTGCCCGACGCGGGCTGCGATTGCCGCAAGCCGCGCCCGGGCCTGTTCCGGCAGCTCGAGCGCGATCTCGGCGTCTCGGTGCGCGGCGCGCCCTACATCGGCGACCGCATCAGCGACGTGCAGGCGGCGGAGGGCGCAGGCGCGTATCCCATTCTCGTGCGCACGGGAACGGGGGCGCACACCGAGAGCCTGCTCGGCGACACGGCCGTGCCCGTCTACGACGACCTCTGGGCCGCAGCGCGTGCGCTGCTCGACGAGACGAGGTGACGCGCACCGTGCGGCAGTGGCTCGGTTCGATCCTTTTTACGCTGTGCCTGTTCGTGTCCGTGCCGATCTACGGCACGGTCGCTCTGCTCACGGCGCCGTTCCCGCGACCGTGGACCTACGGCGTTGCGGTCGCGTGGGTCGACTCGATGTTCTGGCTGCTGCGCCGCCTCTGCGGCCTCGACTATCGCGTCGAAGGCCTCGAGCAGCTGCCGAAGGGCAGCTCGATCGTGCTCTTGAAGCACTCGTCGGCCTGGGAGACGCTGGCGCAGATGAAGATTTTTCCGCGGCAGACGTGGGTGCTCAAGCGCGAGCTCATGTGGGTGCCGATCTTGGGCTGGGTGCTCTGGCTGCTCTCGCCCATCGCAATCGACCGACGCGGTGGCGGCGTCGCTGTACAGCAGGTCGTCGAGCAGGGGCGCGAACGCCTCTCGGCCGGGTTTTGGGTCATGGTTTTTCCGGAAGGCACGCGTATGCCCGTCGGGCAGACGCGCCGCTACGGCATGAGCGGCGTGCTGCTTGCGAGTGCCACGGGGCTCCCCGTGATTCCCGTCGCCCACAACGCGGGCTACTTCTGGCCACGGCGCGGGTGGCTCAAGCGGCGCGGCACGATCCGTG
>DATFFV010000225.1:0-5983 GCA_035249885.1 Gammaproteobacteria bacterium
CGAAGCGCAGGGCAACACCCTCGGCCGCGCCGCGAAGACCTTTGAGATCGCTCGCGTCGGTAAGGTGCACGAGCGCCAGCGACGTGTCGTGATCGGGCACTCCGGCTTCGAAGATCCCGGCAACCGTGAACGCGAACGCCGCAGGGCGCGACATGACGCGACCGCCGATGACCCGCGGCACGAGCACGGTGAGCTCGTCGCCGAACTCGACGCCGAGATTCGCCGCGAGCACCCGGCCCAAGACGATGCGCCGTGCGCCCGGCACGAGATTGTCGATACCGCCGAGCGTGACAAAGCGATTGAGATCCGAGGCCTCGCGCTCCTCCTCGGGCAAAATGCCGCGCACGACGGCCGGACGCAGGTTCGTGCCCGCCGCGAGCATGCCTTCGAGCCGCACGAACGGCGACACGGCCGCGACGCCGGGCTCGCTCGCGAACCGCGTGCGCAGCTCGCGCCAATCGTCGAGCCCGTCCGGGGCCGACACCGTCGCGTGCGCGCTGAGCGCGAGCAGCCGCTCGCGAGTCTCACTCTCGAGGCCATTCAATATCGACAAGATGACGATGAGCGCCGTGACGCCGAGCGCGAGCCCGAGCAATGAGGCCGCGGTGCGGAACGACACGATGGCCCGCCAGCGCCGCGAGCGTAGATAACGAAGCCCGATGAACCACTCGAGCGGCTGAAACATGGGCGCGATTAAACCATAACGACTCGGCCCGAAGGGCGCCAAGCGTGTAACGGCGCCGTCTGCGGTGGCCCGAAGCCCGAACTGTGATCGAAGCCACAAAAGCCGCCCCGCAAATTCAACGGCTCCTGACCCGGTGCTATAGTCCAAGCCATTCCAGGGAGGATCGGGTCATGGTCAAATCCATTCCCACGACGCTCGCGGCGCTGCTCTTCGCGTCGGCTAGCTACGCCGACACGCTGCTGCTCGACGGCATCGACATGGACCGGCAGACGGCCGACTCGCGGCCCAGGCCTGGCATGACGATGACGGCCGTCGAGTCCGCCTACGGAACCCCGGCGGAGCGCCGCGGTCCCGTCGGCGGGGCCGTCGTCCAGCAACCGCCGATCACGCGCTGGGATTACCCCGCGTTCTCGGTTTACTTCGAGCACGATCGCGTCATTCACGCCGTCGCCCGCCGGAACTAAAGCCCACCCCCCCAACGGGGGTTCTCGTTTGAGTCCCGCTGACGTATGGTGTGGCCCTCGCACGAGGGGGGGTCGCCATGCCGTCACGTCAGTCGTCGCTGCTTGTCTCGCTAGTCACGCTCGCCGGCTTGTCGACCGGCGCTGCGCTCGCGCAACCACCCGGCGGTTTCGGCGGGCCACGCCCCGAGCCCGAGATCGAAGGAGTCCCGCGCGTGCCGACGCCCGTCGCGCTGCCGACGCTGTCGGCGCCGGTCACGGGGCCGGGCCCGATGTTCGACTCCGCGCCGTCACACGCGCCCGGGCTCGATGACGAGCACTTCCGCTACGAGACCACGGAATACTTGGCCTCGGGCACTGCGGCCGGCAAGCCGTACACGACGCGCGTCGTGGTGCGCTTGCCCGCAGACGATGCCCGCTTCAGCGGCCTCGTGCTCGCCGAATCGATGCACGTGAGCGGCGCCGCGCACGCCTACGAGTACACGGCGGCCTACACGATGGATGCGGGCCACGCCGCCGTCGAGATCCTCACGACGTCGGGCCAACCGTTCGCCGCATTCAACGCCGCGCGCTACGGCAAGCTCGCCATCGCGGACGGCCAGCAGAACGAGATCATCGCCCAGGTCGGCGCGCTGTTGCGCAGCGAGCGCGGCCCGCTGCCGAGACCCGCGCGCAAAATCGTGCTCGCGGGCACGTCGATGAGCGCGGGCACGGTCATCAACTATCTCCCGAGCCACATGGTGCTGCGCACGCCCGACATGCAGCGCATCTACGACGGCTTCCTGCCGACGTCGGTCGGCGCCACGATCCGCGAGATCGACGTGCCGCTCATCGAGATGCCGACGATGCACGAGGTCGAGACGAACGTGCCGCGCCGCCAAGACAGTGACGAGCTTGGGCTACAGTTCCGGCTCTACGAGGTCTCGGGTATCGGCCACGTCGACTCGCGCGACAACGTGCGGTTGATCCCGAACCCCTGCGTGAAACCGTTGAGCACGGTCCTCACGCAGGCGTACTTCGCCGTCGGCCTGCACCACCTGTTCCGCTGGGTCGACGAAGGCGTCGCGCCGCCGCGCGCGCCGCGCGTCCTGCTCGACCGCGACACGAGCAACGACGGCTCCGCGATGGCGCTCGATGCGCACGGCAATCCGCTCGGGGGCATCCGCACCCCTTGGGTCGACGTTCCCGTCGCGAAGTACGTGCCCGTCAACACGGCGGTCGATCCCGTGATCGCGAACCCGAGCGAGTACGTCAAGGTCAACGGTCTCCAAGGCGCGCAGATCATGTGCCGCTTGAGCGCCTATCAGGAGCCGTTCCCGGCCGCGAAGCTGCGCGAGCTCTACGGCAGCAAGCGCGAGTACCTGCGCAAGTTCGAGGCGAGGCTCGCCGAGCTCGAGCGCCAAGGCTGGTCGCTCCCCGTCTATCGCGACGCATTGCTCGAGGACGCGCGCCGAGTCGAGTTCTAGAGAGGTGCCGGGTTTACGGTTTCGGTTCCGTCTTCGGAACCGAAACCGTAAACCCGGCACCTCTCAAAACGGAAACACGTGCGGCGTCACGATCAGCGTGATCGTGGCGACGACGAGGTTGAGCGGCCCGCCGAAGCGCAGGAAGTCGACAAACCGATATCCACCCGGGCCGTAGACCATGAGGTTCGTCTGGTAACCGATCGGCGTCGCGAAACCGCACGAGCCCGCGATGGCCAGCGCGACGACGAACGGCATGTGATCGACGCCGAGCTGACCCGCGGTGGCGAGCGCAATCGGGTACGCAAGCACGACGGCCGTCGTGTTGGTCAGGAGCTCCGTCAACAGCATCGTCATGAGGTAAATCATCGCGAGCTGGGCCAGCGGCGAGGGACCCGCGAGCGCGACCATGCCCCGCGCGAGCTCGGCCGCGAGCCCCGTCGTCGACAGCGCCAGGCCAAGCCCGAGCGTGGCCGCGATCGTGATGAGCACCTGCCAGTCGATCATCTGCCGCACGTGCTCGATTGAGCAGCAGCGCGTCACGAGCATGAGCCCAGCTGCGATCAGGGCCGCGTGCAGCACGCTGAAGCCGCGTTCGATGAAGAACGGCAACTGCTCGAACGCCGTCGCCAGCACCACCATTCCGAGCAGGATCGCGAGCGCGACGGCCGCGCGCTCGTAGCGCGGCTGCGCCGAGCTGTCGAGCCGGCTCACGAGAAAAAAATCGCGCGAATCGCGCAAGCGCTGCATGAAGACGGGCTGCGCTTCGAGCAACAGCGTGTCGCCAGGCTGCAAGACGATGTCGCCGATCTTCTGCCGCAGGCGCTCGCCGCTGCGCGCGACGGCGATGACCGCGGCGTTGTAATGCGAGCGGAAGCGCGCTTCGCGAATGCTCTGACCGAGCAGCGGGCAGCGATCCGACACGACGGCCTCGACGAGCATCCGGCCCGACCGCGGCCCCTCGAGCTCGAACACCTGGTTGGTCGTGGGAACCAGGCCGCGGATGCGCTGGAGCTCGACGACCGAGTCCACGATGCCCACGAACACGAGCTGGTCGTTGCCCTTGAGGCGCAGTTGCGGATCGACGGCGGCGAAAACCTCGCCGTCGCGTTCGACCTCGGCAACGTACATGCCCGTGAGGTGGCGTAACCCGGCCTGCTGGATCGTCTTGCCGTCGATCGGGCCCTTCGGCGCCACGCGCATCTCGACCGTGTACGCGCGTGGGTCGTCCATCTGGCGTAGCGCCGGCTCGCGCGCGGGCAACAGCCAGCGGCTTGCCACGACCATATAGGCGATGCCCGCGAGCGCGCACGGCACACCGACGGCGGTCAGCGTGAAGAAGCCCATGCCGCGATCGATGGCGCCCGCGTCGAGCGAGCTCTGCATGAGCCCCGCGACGACGACGTTGGTGCTCGTGCCGATGAGCGTGCACAGGCCGCCCAAGATCGTCGCGAACGACATCGGCATGAGCAGCTTCGACACCGGGATCTGAAACTTCTTCGCCCACTCGATGACGGCCGGCAGCATCGCGCCGACGAGCGGCGTGTTGTTCATGAACGCCGAAACCGCGGCCAGGGGGAATATCAAGCGCAGCTGCGCTGCCGCAGTCGTCCTCGGGCTGCCGAACACGCGCTGCACGATCCAGCCCATGACGCCCGTCTCGCGTAGCGCCGCGACGACGACGTAGAGCACGGCGACGGTCATCATGCCCTCGTTCGCGAAGCCCGCGAGCGCCTGGCTCGTCGACAGCACACCCGTGAAAAGCAACACGGCGAGGCCGACGAGCGCGACGATCTCGGCACTCGCCACGTTGAGCACCAGGAGAAGAAAAAACCCGGCGAGCACGGCGAGCGTGATCCGGGCGTCGGTGGAGAATGCGTTCACGCAGCGGGCTCGCGGCGGCAAAACGATCGCGCAGGATACCGTGGCCCCCCGGGGGGAGCTAGACGGACCGGCTATGGCGATATGGCCCGGTGCTCATTGGCGTTCGCGTCCGAGGTCGGCAAGCTCTGCGAGCGCGGCGCGTTTGCGTTCCGGCGGATGGCCTTCGTAGTAGCGCTCGATGAGCGCGCGCACGACGGCGACCTTGAGCTTCGCGGCCTTAGAAGGCAGGGACGCGCTCACCTGATCGAACGCGAGCACGACCTTGAAATAGTGCTCGAGCTCGGGCTCCGGCAACTGCGCGTCGCGGTCGAGCAGCGAGCCAATGCGCGCGTAGACGCGGCTCGCATAGCTCGCCGCGAGGTTCCGCGCCGTCTTCCCCTCCGGGCCGGCCCCGGCCACCATCACCTCGTCGAGGCGGCCGAGCCCCTCTCTCAGGCGCACCAAGCCGTCCGCCGAGGCCAACTGGGCCTCGGCTTCGGCCAACAGGCGGCGCGCCGCCTTGAGTTCCCGGGATTCCGGCATGGCCTTACTGTAATGAATCCAGGGCCCACCCGTATTGACCATTGATAGGCGGATTCAGGACTGCGCATGACGAAGGAGGAGGCCTTTGGCGAGCACTACCAAACGCATTACCGCCAGGTACGCGGGCTGTGCCGCCAGCTCCTCGGCTCCACGGAGCGCGCCGAGGACGCGGCGCAGGAAGCGTTCATGCGCGCTTACACCGCGTTCGGTCGTTACGACCCCGCTCAACCGTTCGCACCTTGGATCATGAGCATCGCCCACAACTATTGCCTCGATCTCCTGCGCCGGCGCCGTACCGAAGCTGCACTGTTCGGCAACGAGGCCGAGGAAGCCGCGGCCGTCACGGCGGCGCCCGGCGTCGACGGCTTGGGTGCCGTGCTGACAACGGAGCGCGCCTCGGCCGTCAACGCCGCCGTCGCGAAGCTGCCGGAACGCTACCGTGTGCCGCTCGCGCTCGCGTACTACGCGGACGCCGACTACGACGAGATCGCCACGACGCTCGGCATCACACGCACGCATGTCGGCGTCTTGCTGTGCCGCGGTAAGCAAATGCTGCGCCAAACGCTCGCGAACGCGGACACGGATGCCCACGACAGAGCAACGGAGCGGGCCGTTGCCGGAGGAGCCTCGTCATGACCTGTCCTTCCCAAGTCACGCTCTCGATGTACGCCGACGACGCGCTCGAAGCGAACGACGCGGAATTGCTCGAGCGGCACGCCGCGACCTGCACGACGTGCCGCACGCGAGTCGCTGCCTTCCGCCGCGAGCGCGACGTGATGCGCGCCGTGCTGCGTGAAGTCGATGTCGCGCCGATCCCGAAATTCACCCCGCCGCTCAACGTCCGCGAGCTCCTCGTGCTCGTGCTCGGCGTCGCTCTGATCGGCGGTTTCGCCATCGGGTTCTGGAACACCGTCGGCGCGTCCGTACCGAACTGGCTACGCTGGCTGAATCCCTTCGAATGGGGAGAT
>DATFFV010000226.1:0-6154 GCA_035249885.1 Gammaproteobacteria bacterium
GTGGCGCGGTTGCGGCTCGTGTCGAGCCGCGTGAACGGCTTGAAGACCGATTCGCGCTGCGCCGCCGGTATACCTTCGCCGTCGTCCTCGACGATCAGCGCGTACCCGCGAGCGTCTTGCGCGAGTGTGAGCCGCACTCGCGCGCGCGCGTGGCGGCAAGCGTTGACGACCAGGTTGCTGAGCGCGATTGCCATCAGTCGAGGATCCACCGATGCTTCCTCGAACCCTTGCTCGCGGATGACGTCGAGGTCCTTGCCCGGTTGACGGCACTTGTCGAGTGCCTGCTCGACCCAAGCCGCGAGCGGCACGCGCTCGATGTTCATCCGCAGATCCGGATGATCGAGCCGCGCGTAATTGAGTATCGATCCGATCAGGCCGTCGATCTCTTGGAGATCGAAGCCGATCGCGTCGACCTGCTTTTGTAGCTCGCCGCTGCCGCCGTGGCCGAGCACCGCGAGCGCGAAACGAATCCGCGCCAGCGGCGTGCGCATCTCGTGCGAGAGCGCCGCCGCGAGCTCCTTCTGGCTTTGCACGAGCCCGCTCAAGCGCGCCGACATCGCATCGAGGTTTTGCGCGAGACTCGTGAGTTGTGTCGTTCGGTGCGCGGTCTGCATCGGCTCGCGGTAGTCGGCGGCGAAACGCTGCGTCGCGTTCGTGATCAGGTCCAGATCGCGGAGCAACGGCCCGAGCCACAGCCCGACGACGACGAAAATCGAAAGATAGAAGAGAGGCGGCAGCGCTCTCTGCAGGAAACTATCGCGCTGCGGCGCGACGGGACCGATACGGATCGACGCGGCGAGTGACGGCGCTCCGCGGAGATACGACACCTCGCCAGACCCGTCCGTCAACCGTGCGACGTCTTCGGCGGACGCGGCTGTATGAACGACATCCCCTTGATCGAGAACCTGCACGCCGACGCCGAGCTCGCGGCCGAGCTGCGCCGCGACGCTGTCGCGCTCCGTCGCCGGCGCCGCGGCGATTTCGGTCTCGATCAAGCGAAACGTACGCTCGAGCCAAACGTCTTCGTTCGACGCCCGCCCGGACTGGAGACGCGCGAAGCCGGCATCGAGCACGACCGCCACGATCAACAAACCGGCCGCTAGGAACAGATACGACCGGAACAGCAGCCCTCGATGCCAACTGCGTGCCAGACTCATCACTGAGCGTCGCCCCAAGCGTCGGGCACGAGCAGATAGCCCTTACCCCAGATGGTCTTGATGCGCGCCGGGGACGCGGCGTCGTCCTTGAGCTTGCGCCGCAGCTTCGAGATTCGTCCGTCGATCGAGCGATCGAGGCCGTCGTACTCGATGCCGCGCATGTTGTGAAAGATCTCGTCGCGGCTCAAGACCCGGCCCGCGCGCCGTGCCAGCAGCGCGAGCAGCTCGAACTCCTGAGTCGTGAGCGGCACCGGCTCGCCGTCGAGCCAAACCTCTTGCGCGGCTTCGCTGATCCGGAGCGTTCCGAGCACGACATCGCCGCGGCGCGTCTCGGGCGTGGCCGACTTCTCGGCGCGCCGCAACAACGCGCGCGTCCGTGCGAGCAGCACCATCGGATCCGCCGGTTTCGCGACGTAGTCGTCCGCGCCGGCTTCAAGACCGATGACTTGATCGATGTCGGTATCGCGCGCCGTGAAGATCAGGATTGGGCCGTCGAAGATGCGCCGCAGCTCGCGGCAGATCGTGAGCCCGTCGGTACCGGGCAACATGATGTCGAGCAGCACGATTCGCGGGTGCTCGGCCGCGAAGCGGGCGAGCGCGCGATCGCCGCGCGTCTCGAGCGCCACGCCGAAGCCGTTCTGCTCGAAGTACTGCGCCGTGAGCTCGGCGAGCCGGCGGTCGTCCTCGACGAGCAGAATGTCGACACCGGTCTTGGTCACAGCAGATCCCAGACGTGGCGCGTGCGCCGGTTGCGGCGCCGATCGCCGTCGTCCATGCGCAGCACTTCGACCGTGACCGCCGCGAGCTCCGTTGCCGCGTCGTTACCGGTGATCCAATAGCGAAACTCGTCGCGCACCACGCGCTGCTCCGACAGCTCGCCGGCTCGCTCCTCGCTCCAGCACCGGAGGGGCGCGCGCTCGAAGTCGTTGAAGAGACAGTAGCGGCCGGAGCGGTCGCTGCGCCACAGCACGAGGAACCCGATGTCGCACTCCGGTGTTCGAGCGTCGACGATGCAGAGCAGCGGTTTGACCTTGAGGTCGACCGTCGCTGCGCTCTCGGCCGGCTGAGCAAGGGCGACCGTCGGCACGGCGGCGAGCAACGACGCAACGAAGGCGCGCATCGCGTCAGAATCGATAGTGCGCGCCCGCGAAGTAGCCGACGACGTCGCGGTCGGCGACGATCGGGCTCGCGGCCGCTTCCGTCGCGAGGCGCTCGTATTCCGCGGCGATCGCGACCGACCAATGCCGAGTCATTTGATAGCTCGCCGCGAGCTTCACGTGCGGGTTGACGCCGGAGCCGGCCCGATACGCCGGCAACGCCGCACCGGCTTCTTCGGGGCGGACGCCCCAGTAGTAGTCGTTGAGCTCGTCGCTCTTGTAAGCGAAGCCGACAGAAGGCTCGATGGACCAGCGTTGCCGGCGCCAGCCGTAGCCGTAGTCGAGGAAGATTTCGTAGCCGTCGTGCGTGCCGCTCGCGTCGTGGTGCGCCGCCAGCTGCAACCGGCCCCAGCGGCCGTCCGCGAGCACCTCTATTCCCAGCTCTACGGCGTAGTCGCGATCGGGCACGGCGAGCTCGGTGGGTTGCGCGAGCAGCGCGCCGGGGGCGGAGACGGTCGCCTGGCCGATCGCGGCGCCGATTTGCACGAGCCGCGTGTCGGTCTTGCCGAAGAACACGCGATCGCTGTTGATGCGCCCGACGGCGTTCACCGTCACCGCGTCGCTGTCGATGACGGTGAAGCCCGCGTCGAAGTTATCAAAGTAGAACCGCTCGCCGAACCACGCGATGTCGAGGTCGACCGCGACCGGAATGTCGTCCGATTGAATCAGCGGATTGGTCCTTACGCCGTGGCCGACCGCGACGCCGAGCCGCCACTGCGACTCCGCGCAAGCATCGGCCGTGACCCCAAGCAGCGACATCCCAACCAGCAAAAATGACGCTACGCTCGCGGCGTTCATGTCGATCCGCTCTGTGCTCCGGCAGTTGCCGATGAATCTCATGGCGTAGTGTGACGTCAAGCGCGGGCCGAGCTTCTCGAGACCTGTACAGGAATTGTGCAGAAGTGTAACGCAGCCAAGACACTAGTCGACAAATTCGCCAAGTAATCTGCACAGATACGCTACTCGCGCCGCGGTAGCGTTGAGCCATCGAGCTCGTTACGCCAGCTCGCCAAGGAACGGGGGTGTCCTATGCGTTATGCAACTTTCGTCACGATCTCGCTGATGGCATCGGCCGTCGGGGGCTGCGGCTCCTCGAGCGGTCCGGATGCCGCCCCCGACGGGATGCTGCGCGTCGCGGGCGCGGCCGAGCTCGAGGCGTCGATCAAATCCGGGTTCACAGCGGAGCCGACGCTCGGGGCCGGCGACTGGGTCGCGGCGCACGGCGTGCGCCCCGCGGTCGACGGCGGCCTCCCCGTGGCCACCGCGGCGAGTGGATTGCTAACTCCGGGAAGCTTCACGGGAACCTACACGCAGGAGGCGGACGTCGACGAGTTCGACGCCGTCCGCTACGACGGCACACATCTTTACGTCGCTCCGCAACGCTACCTGAGGTGCTGCATCATTTCGTGGGGGACGCAGCTGGGGCAGCCGGTGCCCGAGGTGGAGGAACGCACGATTCGGATCCTTGCCACCGATCCCGCGCAGGGCACCGCGAGCCCTGTGACCGAAATCCCGCTCGCGGACGGCGTTTCCGTCCAAGGCATGTACGTCGGGGACGGCACGATGTTCGCGCTCACGAGCGAAGCGTATTACGGCAGCTATGGCCCCTTCTGGATGACTCGGATCTGGGTGCCGCGGAAACACGGCTTTCGGATCTACGATGTGCGCAATCCCGCGGCGCCCGTGCTGCGTCACGAAGCGTCGATCGACGGCGTGTTCGTCGATAGCCGGCGCATCGGCGACACCGTCTACATCGTGAGCCGTCACTCACCGTCCATACAGGGGCTCTCCTACTACCCCGACACGGCCGAAGAGCGCGCTGGCAACGAGCGCATTCTACGCAGCGTGACGCTCGAGGAGCTGTTGCCGAGCATCACGATCGATGGCGTGACGCGGCCGCTCGTCGCACCGGAGCGGTGCTACGTCGCGAACGGGCCGAACGACGAGGGTAACGCCATCATCACGAGCGTGACCGCTGTGCCGATCGGCGACCCGGACGCCTTTCGAACCGTCTGCTACAACGAAGCTACTTACGGCACGTACGTGTCCGACACCGCACTCTATTTGACCGAGATGCGCGCCGATACAGCCACGCGCCGCTCGCGCACGCGGATCCACAAGCTCGCCCTCGGCGATTCGGCGTTTACGTACGAAGGCTCCGCCGAGATCGAGGGGCTAGTCTGGCGCGGTGGCCAGGCGGATTTCCGCATGAGCGAGCACGGAGGCGACTTGCGGGCGTTCACGACGCAGTTCAATTGGAACGCCCCCGACGTCGTCGAGCACAAGCTCTACGTTCTGCGTGAATCGCCGACCGGACGCAAGCTCACGATCGTGTCGCAGCTGCCGAACGATCGCCGCCCGCAGGAGATAGGCAAGCCGAACGAGCAACTCTTTGGCGTGCGCTTCTTCGGCACTCGCGGCTACGCCGTTACGTTCCTGCGAATCGACCCGCTCTACGTGCTCGACCTCGCCGATCCGGCCGATCCGCGAATCGCTGGACAGCTCGACGTCGCGGGCGTCTCGGACTTCTTGCATCCCGTCAACGACGGCTTGCTGCTCGGCCTCGGCTCGGCCGCGACAGGCGGGGTCAAGCTCGAGCTCTTCGACGTTTCCGACATCGCGCGGCCGCTATCGCGTGGCAGCTCGACTCTCGGAGGGCGCGGCTCGCACAGCGAAGCGCTGTACGATCGACACGCGTTCACCTATCAAGCAGACGCCGCAGGCGTCGATCGCGTCGCGATCCCGGCGTCCGTGACCGAGGAGACGGGAAGTTTTCGGTTCGTCGAGTCCGGTCTCTATCTCTACGAGATTCACGACAAGACCGAGCCGAGCCGCGCGACGCTGCGGCCGGTGGGCTCGCTGATTACGGCGCGTGCGGGCGACCCGCGCCCGTCCTACGCGAACCGTAACCGCTCCTTCATCCACGACAACGCCGTCTTCTACGTTCGCGACGACGAGGTCTGGAGCGCCTTCTGGAACCTGCCGAGCGACGCCCGCGGGCCGTTCTAACGGCGGATCAGCGGCAACTACCGGCGGGCTGCGCGCCGACTTGCCACAGGGACCCCTGCGTTGGTAGGCCAAGGCCTGACGCTGCCGGCTTTGATCCGCGTACTGCACCTCAAGACGGACACCACTGCCGAGACTGAATCGGAGCTCGCCCGTGAGGCGATGCGCCGCGCGGCGATCCACGCCGTGGACAAGCTCGTCGCCGAGCACGGGTTGCCTGCGCACGAGGCGGTTGCCGTGAAACGCTTCTTCAACAGCCGGTCGCAGCGCTCGGGAAGCGCGTTCACGCCCGACAGCGAGGCGCGTTTGTGGCTTGGCGCCGCAAGTGCGCAACGCGAAGCGCTGATCAACCTGTGGCGGAGCGGCGAGATCGGCGACGACGTTCTGATCCGCCTCGAGCGCGAAATCGACCTCGCCGAAGCGCGCCTCGCGAGCGCCGATTGAGCGCCGGCGCGAGCCCCACCGAGGGCTCGTCGAGCATGAGCAGCTTCGGCGCGGACGCGATGCTGCGCAGCGGACGGCTAGGCTGGCTAAGCGACCGTCTCACCGCGCGGCTCAAGCGGGTGCTTGCGATCGAGCTCGAAGCCGGCGCGCGGGTGCCGTCGGGGGAGCCAGGGGCCAGGCGACGAGCAGCGCCAACAACAGCAATAGGTCGACGGCTCCGCCGCCGCCACCGCCGGTATCCGAGGCTGGCGGGGGGCCGGGTGCGGACGGCGGCGGGGATGGCGGCGAAGGCGGAGGCGATGGCGGCGAAGGCGATGGCGATGGCGGCGGCTGTGGCGCGGCCTGCGAGCTGAAAAACACCTGGTGGTCGTTGTTGAGCCCATCGACATC
>DATFFV010000227.1:0-2579 GCA_035249885.1 Gammaproteobacteria bacterium
CACGGCCGGCCGAGGGTTCACGGCGCCCGAGCCGGGCCGCAGCGAGGTGCCGTACTGGATCACGACGGCCGAAGAAGGGCGTGCCGGCGTGCGTGAGCAAGCCGCACTCGGCGTCGACATCATCAAAGTGTGGGTCGACGACCGCAACGGCCAGTATCCTAAGCTCGCGCCCGACATCTACGGAGCAGTCATCGAGGAGGCGCACGCGAACGGCCTGCGCGTGACGGCGCACCTCTACTATCTCGACGACGCCAAGGAGCTCGTGCGCCGCGGCATCGACGCGTTCGCACACGGCATCCGCGATCGGGACATCGACGACGAGCTCGTCGCGCTGCTCGAGGAGCGGCCGAACTTCGTGGTCGTGCCGAACCTGCCCGACCGCGGCGTCGCGCAGGACCTGAGCTGGCTTTCGGCTCATCTGCCGCCCGAGCAAGTCGCGACGCTCCAAGCGGCCTCGACGGACCGCCCAGAAGCGCAGGCGTTCTTCGCGATTCAGGCGCGCAACCTCGAGCGCCTGAGCCGCGAGGGCGTGAGAATCGCGCTCGGTACCGACGGCAACGTGCCCTGGGGCGCGCATCTCGAGATGGCCGACATGGTGGCGACGGGCATGACGCCCGCGCAGGTCATCGTGGCGGCGACGCGCAACTCGGCGGAGCTCCTCGGCCTCGCCGACGCGGGCACCGTGGCGGCGGGCAGGAGCGCAGATTTCATCGTGCTCGAGGCCAACCCGCTCGACGACATCACGAATACGCGCCGAATCCGCGACGTCTACTTGCGCGGGGAGCGCATCGATCGATCGGCGTACTGATCAGATTACGAGCTGATCCTCGCCGACGATGACCTGACCGTCGAACTCGGCGCGCACGCCGTCGATGAACGACGAGATCGTGAAGCCCTGCGCCGCTTGGCCACGTACCTGGTGATTGAGAACGACCGTTTTCACGCCGGCTTCCCTCGCCATGCGGCCGGCGCCGGCCGGCGTGACGTGCGTTTCCGCGACGTGGCGGAAGATGTTCTCGACGTTGCCCGCCGCGGCCGCTTCCCGCGCGCGGGCCATGTTGTTCTCGTAGGCGCGGTGGTCCAAGACTTCGCAGACGAACACGTCGGCGCCGCGCGCGAGACGCACGATGTTCTCCGAATACGCCGTGTCGCCCGAGAAGCAGATCGAGCGCGTGCTCGTCTCGAAGCGGTAGCCCAGCGAGCGGTGCTGCATACGCGCGACGAAACGCTCGGGGAAGTGCGTATTCGTCGCGGCCGTGACGACGACGCGCTCGTCTGCGAAGACGCGCACCGGTTCGTTGCCGACGTCCAGGTCGTGGCCGAAGAACAGCTCGTCGGGGTTCGAGGTGCGCCCCTCGTCGATCATGCGGATCTCGACGTTGGCGCGGAAGAAGTCGATCGCTCCCTTGACCGTGCGCTCGGTGGCGTATGGGCCGTAGACGTTCGTCGGCAGCGTTTTGCTGCCCGTCCATTGATGCGCGAGCAACGCGGCGATGTCGGCCGTGTGATCGTCGTGCAGGTGCGTGAGGAACATCGTGCTCACGTTCTGATAGCCGATGCCCGCTGCGACGAGCGCGCGCATGGCGCCGTAGCCGCAGTCGACGAGGTACGGCACGCCGTCGACGACGACGGCGCTCGCCGTCTCGCCGCGGTCGAGTCCCACGCCGGGCCCGCCGCGCGTGCCGAGCATGACGAGCCGCGTGCCGGGCGGAGCTGCGGTGCGGTTGGCCGCCGGCGGTTGACCGAGGACTCGCGAGTGCAGGCCCATTAGACCTAAGCTCAAGGCGCCCGTGAGCACCGTGCGTCGAGTGGTTGCGTGCGGATGGTGTGCTGACATTGTCCCCCCCTTGGGCTCGCGCCATCTTGAACGGTCGGCCCGCCGATCCGCAAGGCGGGAGCCGCTTCCGGTCCGCGGTCGACGTATCGCGGCCCGGCGACTCACCGTAAACTTCGCGCACGACTTGGATTAGCGCGGAGCCCGTCGATGGCGACGAAGAAGACTGCCGTAAAGAAACCCGCCGCGGCCGCGACCGAGCCCAGCGACGACATTCTCACGACGACCGAGCTCGTGGCGCTCGCCAAGAAGCGGCTGCCCGAGGCGGCCTGGGAGTTCATCGTCGGCGGCGCCGAAACGGAGACGACGGTCGCTCGGAATCGCCACGCGCTCGATGCGATCGCGTTTCGGCCGCGCGTGCTGCGCAACGTCGAGGATGCGAGCCCCGCGACGACGTTCCTCGAGCAAAAGCAGCGCCTGCCCGTGCTGCTCGCACCGATCGCGAGCCTCACCGACGTCGATCCCGAGGGCGCGCTGCCTGTCGCGCGCGCCGCGGCCGGGTTCGGCTGTTTCATGCTCGTGAGCAGCGTCACGCAGCCGCCGTTCGAGCAGGTGGGCAAGGCCGCGGGCAAGCGCTGGGGCCTGCAGCTCTACACCGACGGCGACGAGAAATGGGTCGTCGACGCGGCCAAGCGCGCCGCGAACGCAGGCGCGGGAGCGCTCTGCCTCACGGTCGACGTGCCTACGTTCGGCCGGCGCGAGCGCCACATCCACCGCCGCGCCGCGATGGCCGGCCGGCCGTTCG
>DATFFV010000228.1:0-3302 GCA_035249885.1 Gammaproteobacteria bacterium
TGGCGTTCAAGTCGCGGTTGATGAGGGGCCAGTCGCCGGATGCGACCGTGCTTCCGCCGGTCGACGCAGGCGGCGCTTCACCGCATGCCGAAAGGGCGAGAGCGATGGCGGTGGCGATGAGACGATAATGCGGCCGCATGAATTTTCCCCTCGTTCGTTCTTGTCGCGATCCCAGGGCCCTTACGATACACCGGGCCGTGGCCGACTACTGCACTCGTGGCGGCCTCGAGCCCGTGTCGCGGGCCGGTTTTCGCGCCGGCGGCGACAGCCGTATACTGCGCGACGATGCATGGGGATGCGCCGCGCGGACCGTGCTCGAGCCGCTTCCTAAAACTTCGGTTGCATCTGCGGCGCGTGGCGACGACGCTGGTCGTCTGGCCCGGCGGGCCTTATGGAGGTTTGTGATGAGCGAGCAAAAACTGGGTTTGAGCTTCGTAGCGGCGGCGATGGTGCTCGCGGGATGCTCGGAATCCGCGCCGCCTGGCGACGGTCAACCGGCCGCAGCCACGGCCGACGCATCGGGCTGGCAACATCCGCGCACGGAGTGGGGCGACCCCGATCTCGAGGGCATGTGGCCCATCATCAACCTCATCAGCACGCCGTTTCAGCGCAACGAGCAGTACGGCGACCGCGAGCTCCTGAGCGACGAAGAGTACGCGGCTGCGCAACAGCGGCTCGCCGCGCGCGACGAGCGCTATCAGCAAGAGATCAAGAGCAACAAGATGGGCATGGGCCATTGGGCCGAGGCGAGCCACAACAACGACGCGGCGCGGCTAACCTCGCTGCTCGTCGAGCCGAAGAATGGCCGCTTCCCCGAGCTCACGGAGCGCGGCAAGGAGCTTGCCTCGGAAATGAAGTCGAGCTGGAGCGCCACGGCGTTCGACAAGCCCACGGACTTCGACACGTGGGACCGCTGCATCACGCGCGGCTTGCCGCCGTCGATGTTCCCGTTCAACTACAACAACGGCATCGAGATCCATCAGGCTCCGGGTTATGTCGTCGTGCGGCTCGAGATGGTGCACGAGGCCCGTGTGATTCCCGTCGACGGCCGCGCGCCGCTCGACCCGGCCATCAAGCACTGGATGGGCGAGTCGCGCGGGCACTGGGAGGGCAACACGCTCGTCGTCGAGACCACCAACTTCAACGGCATCGGCGGCATGACCAACGTCGGCATTCCGGGCTCGCCGCGCGGCGACACGCCGACGACGACCAACATGAAGATCACGGAGCGTTTCACGCGCACCGACGACGACACCATCCAGTACGAGATGTTCGTCGAGGATCCCGAGGTGCTGACACAACCGTGGAAGGCGCGCTATCCGATGCAGCGCGACGACAGCTATCAGTTCTACGAGTACGCGTGCCACGAGGACAACACGGCCGTGCGCAACTTCATCGTCACGTCACGCTACGAGCGCGCTCAAGCGGAAAAGCAGTAATGAGCGCCTTTAGCGCGGCCGGCCGCCGGGCAGGCCTTGTGGTAGCAATGGGGCTGTGGCTCTCCGCTTGCGGTAACGCGGCGCTCGACGAGCAGATCCGGCTCGACGCCGGCCTCATCGGCAGCACCGCCGAGTCGTCGCCGGGCATTCGCGTGTTCAAGGGCATTCCGTTCGCGGCGCCGCCCGTCGGTGAGCTGCGCTGGCAAGCGCCTAAGCCGGTGGCGAAGTGGGACGGTGTCCGCGACGCGAACGAATTCGGCAACGTCTGCATTCAGCCGGACGGCGCCGCCAGGGGGCCCCGGGGCATGAACATCGCGGTCGCGCCGGGCTCGCCGCCGATGTCCGAAGACTGCTTGTATCTGAACGTCTGGACGGGCGCGGCCGCCGCAACGGAGCGCCGGCCCGTCATGGTCTACTTCTTCGGCGGCGCCTTCACGGAAGGCGCGGGCTCGATACCGCTCTATGATGGCGATGCGCTCGCGCAGAAAGGCGCGGTCGTCGTCACGATGAACTACCGGCTCGGGCCGTACGGCTTCTTCGCGCATCCCGCGTTGACCGCCGATTCGCCGCACGAAGCGTCGGGGAATTACGGCCTTGCGGACATGGTTGCTTCGCTGCGTTGGGTGCAGAGCAACATCGCGGCGTTCGGCGGCGATCCGAGCAACGTGACGGTGTTCGGTCAGTCGGCGGGCGCGATGGCGATCGGCTCGCTCGTCACGTCGCCGGAGACGAAAGGCCTCATGCACCGTGCGATCGGTCAGAGCGGCTCGTGGATGGGGCTCGGCCCGTCGCCCGCAATGACCACGCGCGCGCGCGCGGAGGAGACCGGCAAGCGCCTCGCCGACGAGGCCGGCGTCACGACCGCCCTTGATCTGCGCGCGATGTCGACGGCCGATGTCACTGCCAAGTTCCGTAGCGCGGGCATGATCGTCGACGGCTGGATCATCCCGGAGGATCCGTCCGACGTGTTTGCGGCCGGCCGGCAGAATCCGGTCGACGTGCTCGTCGGCTCCAATAAGGACGACTTGTCGTTCGCCCCGCAGAACGCGACGCCCGAGCAATTCGAGCAGGGCGCGCGCAGGCGCTGGGGCGACCTCGCGGACCAGTTCTTGGCCCTCTATCCGCACACGACCGACGAGGAAGCCAGCAAGTCGCAGGCCGATAGCGCCAACGACGGCGCGTTCTGGCACATGCGGTTGTTCGCGGACCAGCAAAAGAAGCAAGGCCGGCAGGCCTGGCTCTTCTATTTCGCGCAGAACCCGCCCGGGCCCGCGGGGCAGCCGCCGTTCCCGGCGGCGCACGCGTCCGAGATCCCGTATGCGTTCAACAACCTGGGTAAACCGGCGCTGTTCCCGGATCCGAGCGAGCCGGCGCTGTCGGCCGCGTCGGCGCCCGACCGCAAGGTCGCGGATCAAATGTCGTCGTACTGGGTGAACTTCGCGCGCAGCGGCAATCCGAACGGTACGGGGTTGCCCACGTGGCAGGAGCATGAGGTTGGCGCCAGCGAGCGTGCGATCATCCTCGACGCGGAGCCGAGCTCCGAGCGGTTGCCGGCGAAGCCGCGCCTCGAGCTCTTCGACAAGCTTTACGCGCAGATGCGGCGCGGGCCGCAGTAATCCTTCAACGGACGAGGCGTCTGAACTTGCCCGTGCGGTTGTAGGGGTCGCTGCCGGCGTCGTCGTCCGAAACGGCGATCTTGCCTTCGAACTTCAACGTCGTGGAATCGGCCGCGGCCGCCGCGCCTTCGTGGAGCTGCTCGCGGACTTGCTGTTCCGCGGCGGTCTGGACAAAACCGTTCTCGGTGTGAGGTAGCGTCCCGGGCATCGCCGTTCTCCAAACCGTGCCATGGAGTGCGCGGTTACG
>DATFFV010000229.1:0-12550 GCA_035249885.1 Gammaproteobacteria bacterium
CGCGCGCCGTGCCGCCGCACGAGAACCCCGACGCGAGCTTGGCCGGCACGATGCAGGTGCTCCGCGACCAGCGCGGCGTGCTCGCGACGGCCGGCGGCAGCGCGCTCGTGCTCCAGCTCATGCGCGCGACGCGGCAACTGCTCGTGCCGCTGTTCGGGCAAGCCGTCGGTCTCGACGTCACGACGATCGGCCTCGTCTACTCGCTGTCGGCGGCCGTCGACATCGCGCTCTTCTATCCCTCGGGCGTGCTCGCGGACCGCATGGGGCGCAAGTGGAGCGCCGTGCCGAGCATGGCGTTCTACGCGCTGGGGCTCGCGTTGCTGCCGCTCGTCGGCGGGTTCTATTCGTTGCTCGCCGTGGCCGTGCTGCTCGGGTTCGCGAACGGCGTCGGCACGGGCGTCGTCATGATCATGGGCGCCGACTTCGCGCGCGCGAGCGGCCGGCAGGGGCAGTTCCTCGGTCTCTGGCGGCTCATCGGCGACCTCGGCATCAGCGGCGCGCCGCTGCTCACGGGCACGATCGTCAAGGCGGCAGGACTCGCGGCCGCGAGCCTCACCGTGGCCGGGCTCGGCTTCGCGGGCGTCTGCCTCATGATCTTCGGTGTCGTCGAGACGCTGCGCATGGGCGGCCCCGACGCCTGAGCGGACCGCCTTGTGGCGCCGTTCAGCCAAGGCATATGCTCAGACGCCATGGCGTTGAATCTCATCGTGAACGGGACGGCGCATAGCGTCGACGTCGAGCCGCAGACGCCGCTGCTCTGGGTCGTTCGCGACGCCCTCGGGCTCACGGGCACCAAGTTCAGCTGCGGCATCGCGCAATGCGGCGCCTGCACGTTGCACGTCGACGGGCAGCCCGTGCGCTCGTGCAGCTTTCCGGTGTCGCTCGCGGTCGGCAAATCCATCAAGACGATCGAGGGCGTCTCGGCCGACGGCAATCACCCGATCCAGCGCGCGTGGAAGGAGCTCGATGCGCCGCAGTGCGGTTACTGCCAGTCGGGCATGATCATGAGCGCGCTCGCGCTGCTCGAGCGCAACCCGAATCCCAGCGACGCCGACATCGATGCGGCCGTGACGAACGCGTGCCGGTGCAGCAGCTACCACCGCGTGCGCAAGGCGATCCATTTGGCCGCGGATCTCATGAAGGCCTGAGTCATGAGCACCGTGAATCGGCGTGAAGTCATCGCGGGCACCGGCGCGTTCGTGCTCGGCTTCTGGTTGCCGCCGCGCGCCGCGCAAGCGCAGCCGGCGCCGCCGCATGGCGCTTCGTGGTACACGGAGCCCGCAACCCCCGAGATCAATGCCTGGATCGTCGTCGAGCCCGACGACACCGTGATCGTGCGCATCGCGCAGACCGAGCTAGGGCAGGGCGTCTGGACCTCGAACGCGATGATGGTCTGCGAGGAGCTCCAGTGCGACTGGAGCAAGGTGCGGCCGATCTACGCGTCCGCGAATCGCGACGCGCGCGAGATGGCGCCTGCGTGGACACTCGACGTGCCCGGCAACGGCGCCACGGATCCGAACGGCGGCGGCGAGCCGACGTTCGGCAACCGCGCTCGCACGGGCGGGTTCGGTATCCCCGACAGCCTCTATCGGCGCATGCGCACGAACGCCGCGTCGTCGGTCAAAGACGGGCGCTACTACTTGCAGCTCGCGGGCGCCGAGGCTCGCGAGCGCCTCATGCTCGCGGCCGCGAGCCTCTGGGGCGTGTCCGTTCACGAGCTGGCAGCGAAGGACAGTGTCATCACGCACGCCGCGAGCGGCCGCACGACGACGTACGGCAAGGTCGCGGACCTCGCCGCGCGCACGCCGCATCCGAACCCCGGAGCCATCGCGCTCAAGCCGCCCGAGCAGTGGACGCTCATGGGCACCGAGCAAAAGAACCTCGACGTGCCGCCCAAGGTCACGGGCGAGACGATTTACGCGATCGACGTGCGCGTGCCCGGCATGAAGTGGGCGGCCGTCAAGACGTGCCCCGTCTACGGCGGCGATGTCGAGAGCTATGACTTCGCCGCGATAAGGAACAAACCCGGCGTGCGCTCCGCGATGCAGTTCGGGATTCCCGATCCCAATCTCACGCGTGGCCGTATTTTCAGCGGCGGCGTCGCGGTCGTCGCCGACACGTGGCACCAGGCCAAGACTGCGCTCGACGCCATGCCCATCGAGTGGACGATTCCGCCCGAGCGCGCCGCATTCAACACGGCCAACATGCGCGCGGCGCTCGAAGCCGCGCTCGACGCGCCGGGCCGCGTGCGCGTGAATCAAGGCGACGTCGACGCCGTGTTCGCACGCGCCGATCGCGTCGTCGAGGCGACGTATTCCACGCCGTATCTGCCGCGCGCGCGCATGGAGCCCGGCAACGCCACGGTGCTCGTGACCGGCGACCGCGTCGACATCTGGATCGGCGATCAGAGCCCGCAAGAGACGCGTTTCAGCGCGGCAGAGATAACAGGTATCCCCGAGCGGAACGTGTACTTGCACCTGTGCCACCTGGGCGGCGGCTTCGGCCGCAACGGCAACGGGCCGCAGGCCGAGCAGGCGATCATGATCGCCAATGCGAATCGCGGCACGCCGATACATCTGCTCTGGACGCGCGAGGAGGATTTCGTCGGCACGACGTATCGCGCGATGGGCATGGCGCGGCTCAAGGCCGTGCTCGACGCAGATGGCTGGCCACTCGCGCTCGAGGTGCGCACGAGCATGCAGCAGGACGGCTTCGGCCCCGACGCGTCGTTCGACGTCGCCTCGCGTTACTACGTGCCGAACTATCGATTCTCGAATCACACGACGAATTTCCACGTGCCCGTCGGTACCCGGCGCGGCGTCGGCCAGGCCGCGCACGAGTTCTACCGCGAGAGCTTCATCGACGAGCTCGCGCGCATCGCGGGCCGGGATCCGTATCGTTACCGGCGCGAGCTCATCGCTCGCACGGAGTTGCCGTTCAAGGCCGACATGTTGAAGGCGCTCGATCTCGCCGCCGAGATGTCGGGCTGGGGCACGCCGTTGCCGCGGGGCACTGCGCGCGCCATCGCACTGGAGGAGCGCGGCGCCGAGACCGGCAACTCGGCGACGATCAGCGCGATGGTGCACACGGTCTCGGTGAGCCGCGACGGGCGCGTCAAGCTTACGCGCGTCGACGTCGCGCACGAGTCGGGTTTCGGCCTCGTGAATCCGCTGTCCGTCAAGAAGCAGATCGAAGGGCAGATCACGTGGTTCTACAACGACGCGATGCATCAGGCGTGCAACATCGAGAACGGCGCGATCGTCGAGAACAACTTCGACAGGTTCGCGCTGTCGCGTATCGACGAGGACCCGCCCACCATCAACATCCAGTTCTTCCCGACGGCGCATTGGCTCGTCGGCATGGGCCACGACCGCGGCACGTCGGTGCAGGCGGCGCTCGCCGACGCCATTTTTCAGATAACAGGCAAACGCTTCCGCGACTTGCCCCTGCACCAGCACGACCTTGGGTGGGGGTAACTCCCTCGTCGCCGAGGTTCCGGCGCAGCGAGTGCCGCAGAGGGTTGGGCCTAAGGGTTACGAGACGACTCGGTTGATGGCCAGCCAGTAAAAGCCCGCCTGGCGGGCAACCTCCGCGAGCGATTCGAAGTCGAGTGGCTTGACGATGTAGCTGTTCGCGCCGAGGTTGTAGCTTTCGATGATGTCACTCTCTTCCTTCGAAGACGTCATGATCACGATGGGTATCCGCTTCGTTCGCTCGTCGCTCTTGACGGCCCTCGTCACCTCTATGCCGTTGACGCGCGGCATCTTGAGGTCGAGCAGAATCAAGCGTGGACCGTTGTCGGATCTCCCCGCGTACGCGTTGCGGCGGAACACGTAGTCGAGCGCCTCGGCGCCGTCCTTGACCCAGGTGATGTTGTTGGCGAGCTTCTGGTTCGACAGGCCGCGGATCGTGAGCTCGGCGTCGTGTGGGTTGTCCTCCACGAGCAGAATGTCGACTTGCTCAAACTCCTCCATCGGGCGTCTCCTTGGGGACCGTGAAGTGAAACGTCGCACCGCGGTCGACCTCGCCGTCGGCCCACACGCGGCCGCCGTGTCGCGTCACGATTCGATGGACGAGGGCCAAGCCAACCCCCGTTCCGGGGAATTCGTGGTCGTGATGCAAGCGTTGGAAAACACCGAACAAACGATCGCGGTAGGCGGGATCGAAGCCCGCTCCGTTGTCGCGCACGAAATAGACGTGCTCGTGCTCCGCCGTGATGCCGCCGACCTCGACGACCGGCGACTCTTTGTTCGCCGAGAACTTGATGGCGTTGGATACCAAGTTCATCCAAATCTGCTCGAACAAGCTGCGATCGCCCTTCGCCCGCGGCAGCGAGCCCAAGCGGAAGTCTACGCCTGCCCCCTGGCCCGCCTGGCCCAACCGTTCGAACGCCGTGCGCGCGAGCTGTTGCATGTCGAGCTCGGTGGGATCGAGAGCCTTGCGACCGAGCCGCGAGAACGCCAACAGGTCGTCGATGAGGTGGCCCATGCGGCCGGCTTCCGCCATGACGACGTTGAGCTTGCGACGCGCTTCCGTGTCGAGCGCAGGACCGTGATCTTCGAGGAGCAGTGTCGAGAAGCCCATGATCGCCCGTATCGGCGCGCGTAGGTCGTGCGAGACCGAGTAGCTGAAGGCCTCGAGATCCTTGTTGGCCGCTTGGAGCTCCGCCGTGCGTGCCGCAACTCGCTCCTCGAGCTCCGCATTCAGGCTACGCAGCCGATTGTCGCTGGCACGCAGCGCCGTTTCGGCGCGATTGCGCTCGCTGACCTCGCGTTCGAGATCGCGGTTGGATTGCTCGAGTATCTGGGTTCGGTGATCGATCTCGCCGAGCATGCCGTTGAATGCATCGACCAAGAGCCCGATCTCGTCATCCGTGGTTTTCTCGGCCCGCTGCGTGAACTCGCGCTTCTCCATGACGTGGCGGGCCACGGTGGTAATGGCGGCGATGGGCTGCGTGACGCTCTGTTGCAACTTGCGCGAGACGCCCAAGGCCGTCAGGAGGCTCAGCGCCATGACGCCACCGATGATTCCAAGGTAACCCAGCAGCCGCGCGAGCATGTCGTACCGCGCGTTGATGTACACGGTGCCGAGGATTTCGTGTCGTGTCGCGATACGCTTGAAGAGTCCGATGGTGCCACCTGCGACGCGATGGCCGTCGAGGTCGGGAATTGCAGGGAAGTCTGCCGCCTTGTCGGCGGGATACGACGCGAACAGGTTGCCGTTGGCTGCGTAGATCGCCGCGCCGATGATGTTCGGCTTCGCTTCGAGCAGGGCAAGATAGTCTTGGGCCGACTCCGGGTCGCGAAACTCGAGGGCCGGAGCTGCTGCGAGGCCCAGGATGTCGGCCTGCGCCGTCAGGTCCGCGATGAGCGTTTCCCTGAACGTGCGCAGATCGTAAAAAGCCATGGCCGTGCCGGTGATCACCAACGCGAAGAACGTCGCCGCCAGCACGACGTAGGACAGTTTCCGGTGAATCGACGAGCGAGGATTCGACATCGTGCCGCTATGGCGCTTGGTAGACGCGCTCGGCCACGGCGAGCAGGCGTGAGTTCAGTCGCAGCGAATTCACCTGTGCCGCATTCAGGGACACCTCGAAGCGAACGCGCTCGCCATTCACCGTGAAGTTGATGACGCTGCCGTTGGCGAGCGCTCCCTCCGATTCGGTCACCGTGAGAACGGGGCGGCCTCTGACCGACGACAGCAGCTCATCGAGGTTGCCTTTCTGATCGGCCGCGATGAACAGGACCTGCAAATCGTCGATGACGTCGTCGGGAGTTAGGCGGCGGACGCGGATCGGCCGCGCGTCCACCGTTCGATCCATGGTCATTCGGAGCAGATCGTCCGCGAGCGCACCGGAGCCCAACACGCCGAACACGAACGGGCTATCGGCAGGCTCGACGGGCGCAGCCCCGAATGGGCTGTCGACAGGCTGGACGGGCGCTGCCGGCCAATCGACGTATTCGGCGAACTTGAAGAGGAACGCGGCCTTGATCGTCCGCTCGGATGCCTGCAAGGCGCTCGTTTGCGCGGCGCCGATGCCGACGAGGGCAGTGGCCGCGAGGGCCGACGAGACCACGATGACGGCGAGTCGCGCGAGGTGCCGGACCGCGGTGCGACGGGCGGTCGGTCGTTCAGGCACGCGATCGTGCATTCGGCCGCTCCGTCAAAGCTTCTCCGCCCGGTGCGGGCGCAACGTGCCGGCCTTGTAGTCCGAGCCAGCGCCCGATCACGCCGGCCGGTGCAGGCCGATGGACGAGATAGCCCTGAAGTACGTCGCAGCCGAGCCCGCGCAGAATGTCCGCATGCACTTCCGTCTCGACGCCTTCGGCCACGGTCTTGAGCCCGAACGATTGCGCCAGCGTGATGGTGGTCTGCACCACGAGCCGGTGCCGCTCGTTGGTGGCGAGGTCTTGGATGAAGCTCCGATCGATTTTCAGCACGTCGACGGGAAGGCGCGTCAGCACCTGCAGCGACGAATACCCGGTGCCGAAGTCGTCGATGGCGACGGTGACGCCGCGTTCGCGTAAGTGACCGAGAATAGCGGCGGCTCGCGACGGGTCCGTCATCAAGGCGCTTTCCGTGACCTCGAGCTCGAGGCGGTTGGGGTCGGCGCCCGTTCTCGCGAGCGCGGCAAGCACGTCGTCGGCGAACTCTTCCCTGCGGAGCTGCAGCGGCGAGACATTGACGGCGACGCGAACGGCCTGCTGGCCGCCGCGAGCCCATTGCGACGTCTCCAGCAAAGCGCGTTCCATGAGCCACATGCTGACGTCGTCGATGAGGCCGATGGCTTCGAGTATCGGCACGAACACGCTCGGGGAGACGGCGCGCGCCGGCCACCGCAGCAACGCTTCCACACCGTCGACGGCGCCCGTCGCGAGCACGGTTTTCGGCTGATAGTGCACGTCGAACTCTTGCTTCTCGAGCGCCGTTCTCAAGCTGTTCGTGAGGCTCAGCCTCTCCGAGGCCGCGGCGTTCATCGCCGGGTCGTGGCGCAGGTAGCGGGCGCCGTCCTGCTTCGCGCGATCGAGCGCCGTCTGCGCATGGTGCAGCAGGGCGTCCGCCGTGGTCCCGTCTTCCGGAAACTGCGCGAACCCCGCCCGGATCGAAAGCCGCAGTTCCTGGCTGTCGACGACGAAGGGGCTATCGAAGAGAAAGTCCACGCGCTCGCGAAGGACCGTGGTGGCGACGAGCGAGTCGTGCCCGTGCGTGGACGCCACTGCGTAGCGGCCGCCGCCGAGATAGCACAAGCACTTCGAGTCGCGGAAGATGTTCTTCATGCGCTCGGCGACGAGCTGGAGCACGAGGTCGCCGGTGTGGTGACCCAGGCCGTCGTTGATGACGTTGAGCCCCGCGATATCGAAGACCAACAGCACGAGATCCGTATCGTCACGTTTGCTCGCGGCGATCATCTGATCGAGCCGTTGGACGTACAACGATCGATTGGCGAGCGCCGTCAATGTGTCGAAATACGCAAGGTATTCGATACTTTCGCGGTCGTGCAGGTATTGCAGCGCGAAGGCGATGTTGGCCGTGAAGCGGTGCAGCAAATCGAGCTCGGCCCCGATGAACGCGTTCGGTTCATTCGCGTGCAGCAGCACGGCGCCGATCGGCGTGCCGTCGATCAGGAAGGGCATCGCAATGCACGAGCGCACGCCCATCTGCACGAGCGAATCCTGGCCGGGCACGCGAGTGTCTGGCGCATTGAAGTCGGCGACGATGATGGCATCGGCGCTCTGCATCGCGCGGCCAACGGGTCCGTCTCCATCCATGGGCTCGCTCGGCGGTCGTTTGGCCGCTGCCTGCTCGGCGCTCACTGCGCGCAGGACGAGCGGATCCTTCCGGTCCTCGCTGGAACGCAGATACACCGTGGCCATCGTGTACCCGCCGATCTGCACTGCCAGCCGACAGGTCTCCTTGAGAAGCTCACGCCGGTTTCGTATGCGCACGATCGCCGAATTGGCGCCGCTCAGGAACTGTAGAGCGCGGTTCAAGCGGCCGATGCGCGCTTCCTGTAGCACGCGCGGCGTCACGTCTCGGTCGATGCCGCGGAAGCCGTGCAGGGTGCCGTCGTCGGAGTGCAGCGCGACCATCTTTCGCTCGAGCCACCGGGCCGTGCCGTCCTTGTGCGCCCATCGCAGCGTCAGCGGCGGGGCCTCCGATTCGTCGGCGGATACGGAGTCGAAGGCCTCGGTCAGGCGCTCACGATCGCGGGCATCGACGTAGTCGAGGGAGCTGCGCCCGAGAACCGAGTGGCGCGTATGCCCGATGATGGCCCCGATGCTCGGGCTCGAGAACGTGAACTGTCGTTCCGCATTGCACTCCCAAATCCAATCCGCCGACGTATCGATGATGGCTTGAAGCCGCGACTCGCTGCGCCGCAAGAGCTCTTCCGCCAGGTCGCGAGATCGCGCCACCTCGCGCTGGCGAATCGCGTTGCGTATCGCAGGCACGAGACGACGCAGGTTGTCCTTGAGCACGTAGTCGGACGCGCCGCCCTGCAGCGCTTCGATTGCGCGCTCTTCGCCGATGGTTCCGGATACGAAGATGAACGGCACCGCGGGCGCGTTGGCTCGAGCGATCTTGAGTGCGCTCAGGCCGTCGAAACGCGGCAGCGAGAAGTCGGAGAGAATGACTTGCGGAACGAAATCCGCCAACGCGGCCTGGAAGTTGCGCTCGTCCGATACCACGCGCTCGGCGATTCGCAATCCGTCGCGTTTGAGCTGGCCCAAGATGAGCTCGACGTCTCTGGCGTTGTCTTCCAGCATCAACACACGGATCGGATCCGTCGTTGGCTCTTGGCTGGTCGGCCTGTCTCGTGAGTTCATCGTCGAGCTCGGTTGCGTGCCTATCGGATGCCGACGGCCGCTCGGCTAAAAGCGAGCTGCCGGCTCATCGAGAGCCATTGACTCCGATCGTCAAACCATGCCATCGGCAGCGACTTTTCTAGTCTAGTCCTCTACCCCGCGGTAACCGGGACGGGAGTCACGGTTTGGCAGAGTGCGTGCTGCACGCAAGTGAATGGCGGGAAATGTGACGTGAGTCTGCGGAGCCCGCGGGCCCTGGCGATACGTTGCTTCGAGTATTGGCAATATTCGCCAGAGCCGTCGATGCAAGCCCGAGGAGCCTTGGTCCGATTCGCAGGCGCGTGGGTGCTGGCGGCAGCCCCCAGCGTGTATGGCGCCGAGGCCGATCTGCTCGATTTGAGCCTCGAACAGCTTGCCGATCTGAAGATCACGACCGTGTCGAGAGTCGAGGAGCGGCTCGCGGACGCACCGGCAGCCGTGTTCGTCATCACACGTGACGAGATCCGGCGCTCGGGCGTCACCACGATCGCGGAAGCATTGCGGCTCGCGCCGGGCGTCGAGGTGGCGCGGCGCAGCGCCCACTCCTGGTCGATCACGATTCGTGGATTCAACGGCGATCTCGCCAACAAGCTGCTCGTGCTCATCGACGGGCGTAGCGTCTACTCGCCGCTGTACGCGGGCGTGTTCTGGGACGTTCAGGACGTGCTCCTCGAGGACGTCGAGCGAATCGAAGTGATCGGCGGCCCGGGCGGCACGCTGTGGGGCGCGAACGCCGTCAACGGCGTCATCAACGTGATCACGCGCCCGGCCGCTGCCACGAGCGGTGCGTTCGCTGAGGTCGGCGCAGGCAACGAGGAGCAGGGGTTCGCGGGATTTCGCTACGGCACCGCTCTGCGCAGTGGGGGCGCCGCGCGCGGCTACGTCAAGGCGTGGGACAGAGACTCGCTCAAGGACCTGGCCGGCGCCGACGGAGTCGACGAGGCGCGCCTGGCGCAGGGCGGCTTCCGCTTCGATTGGGCACGCGGTGACGCCGACAGCGTCACGTTGCAAGGTGACATCTATCGCGGCGACGAGGCCGGTGTGTTCCAAGACCCGTTCACGCTCGGGACGTTGCCGGCCGGCAGCAGCGCGGGGAAGGCGGCTCTTGCAGGCGGCAACGTGCTCGCTCGCTGGAGCCGAGCGCTCGACGACGGCGCGAACCTGTCGCTCCAGACGTTCTATGACTACACGAGCCGCGACATTCCGAATACCTACGCCGAACGCCGCGACACGTTCGACGTCGACTTCCAGCACCACCTGCGGCCGACCGGGGCTCACGACATGCTGTGGGGCGCGGGGTTTCGGTGGACCGGGGACGAGATCGACAATACGACGTTCGTCACGTTCGCCCCCGCCGAGCGCCAGGACCGCACGTGGAGCGCTTTTCTGCAGGACAAGATCGCGCTCGGGAACGAACGGATGTTCGTTACCCTTGGATCCAAGTTCGAGCACAACGACTACACGGGCTTCGAAGTTCAGCCGAACGCGCGTTTCTCGTGGATCATCAACGAGCGGCGAGCGTTTTGGAGCGCCGTCTCGCGCGCCGCGCGTATTCCATCCCGTCTCGACGCCGACCTGCGCCTCACCGTGCCCATCGGCATGCTGTCGATCCCGCTCTACGTGACCGCCGCCGGGAGTCGCGACTTTGACTCCGAGAAGCTCGTCGCGTCCGAGGCGGGGTACCGTGTGCGGCCCGCCGAGCAGTTGTCGTTCGACATCGCTGTTTTCCGCCACGACTACGAGCGGCTGCAGACCGTCGAGCCGGGTAATCCAATCATCGTGCTCACGCCGCCAGCCTATGCGGTACTGCCGCAGACGCTCCGTAACCTTCTGACCGGAACCGCGACGGGCGGCACGTTCGTCGCGAGCTGGCAACCTACGGAACGCTGGCGGCTGCGTTTCCAATACGCGCGACTCGACCTGGACCTTACGACCGAGCCCGGAAGTAACGACACCTCGCGCGTCGTCGAGGGCGGCAACAGCCCCGAGAATCAGGCGGCCGTCTATTCATATGTGGACCTGCCGCGTGGAATCCAGCTCTATACAGGAGTGCGCTACGTCGACGAGCTCCCGAACCAGGACGTAGATAGCTACCTCGCCGTCAACGCGGGTGCCGCCTGGTCGCCGCGCGAGAATCTCGACATCTCGGTGTCGGTCGACAACTTAGGCGATGCGCGGCACGTCGAGTTCGGCAACAAACAGATCGAGCGCAGCGCGATCTTGCGAGCGCGCTGGGCGTTCTGATCGCAGCGGGCCGGACGAGCGGGACGCTGCCAGCCTTAAGTCCGCGTCTCCGCCCGACGCGAGCCGACGCTGCGCAGCGTGTCGAGATCCTCGGCATCGAGCGCGACGGCGACGGCCGAGGCGCTACTTCTCACGCTGGCGATCTTAGTGGCTCCGGGTATCGGCACGATGTGCGGTCCCTGCGCGAGCAGCCATGCCAGCGCAACGACGTAGATCGAGGTCGCGTGCTTCTCCGCGACGCGCGCGAGCGCCGGATGTTGCGCGAGCCGCCGGTGTCCCGCGTGTCCGCCGACGGACGAGTAGGGCACGTAGGCGATGTCGAGCTGCCGGCAACGCTCGACGAGCCCCGACTCGAAGTCGCGTGTATCGAGCACGTTGCAGCGATTCTGCACGGCGGCGATGGGCGAGAGAAGCACCGCCTCGTCGAGCTGCCGCCGGTTCACGTTCGAGAGTCCTAGGTACGAGATCTTGCCCTCGTCGCGCAGGCGCGCGAGCTCGCCGAGCGAATCGGCCAGCGGCACGGCCGGGTCGACCGTGTGCAAATAATAGAGCGGGATCGGTGCGCCGAGATCGCGCACGCTTTGCTCGCAGCAATACCGCAGCCAGTGCGGGCTGCAGTCCACGTCCCAGCGGCCGCTGGGGCGCGTGAGGCCGCCCTTGGTTGCGACGATCACGTCGGGTCGCCCCAGGGTGCGTAGCGCTTTGGCGATGAGCCGCTCGTTGTGGCCGAAGTCATGCTCGTCGAGGCAGTAGCTGATCGCAGTGTCGATGAAGTTGCCGCCGCCCGCGAGGAACGCCTCGATGACCGCGAGCGCGGTGCGCTCGTCCGGTCGGCCCTGAATCGATAGCGGCATGCCGCCCAAGCCGATGGGTGCGACGGCGATATTCGTATTGCCGATCGATCGCTGCACGCCGTCAGTGTAGCAGCGCGCCTTCCGCACGCCTTACCATACGCGCTCATGCAAACAGCGATTCCTTGTTTTCTCATGCGCGGCGGCAGCTCGAAGGGGCTCTACTTCCGCAAGGAAGATTTGCCTGCCGACACGACACTGCGCGATCGCGTGCTCGTCGCGGCGATGGGAAGCGACGCGCGGCAGATCGACGGCGCCGGCGGTGCCCACCCGCTCACGAGCAAGGTCGCGATCGTGAGCCGCTCGACATCGAATGACGCCGACATCGACTACCTGTTCGTCCAAGTCGTCGTCGGCGAAGGGCGCGTCGATACGACGCCGAACTGCGGCAACATCCTTGCCGGTGTCGCGCCGTTCGCGATCGAGCAAGGTCTCCTGCCCGCGCGCGACGGGCACACGGCCGTGCGCGTGCGCATGCTAAACAGCGACAACCTCTGCGAGCTGCTCATCGAGACGCCGGGCAAGCGCGTCAATTACGACGGCGACGCGAAGATCGACGGCGTGCCGGGCACGGCCGCGCCGATCGGGTGTAATTATCTCGACGTCGCGGGC
>DATFFV010000230.1:0-10637 GCA_035249885.1 Gammaproteobacteria bacterium
TCGACAGCACGCGGTTGAGCTGTCGCCGCACGTCCTCGGGGGTCGCTGGCATCACGCTAGTCTCCCACAACGACCCGGCGGCGTGAGCCTCCGCGGCGCCGCGGGCGTCCGGCCGGGGGTTAGTAACGGTTAAATCTCACGGCGAGTGACGCCCTCGAGCACACCGAGCCGCCAATACTGCGGGCGGATATCCCTCGCACCCCCAACCAGGAGATTCGCCATGTCCGCATCGCCTCTTACCACGAGTATCGTCGCCGCGCTCGCCGTCGGGCTCACGTTCGCGCTGCCCGCGCTCGCCGGCCCGCCGCTGATCTGCCATCCGTTCGTCACGGGTACCGCGCCCGTGCTGCCCTGGATCCCGAGCCGCGATTGGCGCTCCCCGGATCCGAGCTACGACGTCGCCACGCTGACCGCGGATACGCTCGCGCTGCTCTCGCCCGAGGCGCCGGTGCTCGCGCGTATGGAGAACCTGCGCCGCGCGACGATCTACGCCGAAAAGGACCGGCGCGTCGGCGCGGAGCTCTTGCGTGCCGTCATGGCGCGCACCGAGGCGCCCGACGCCAGGGCGCTCGCGTGGTTCGATGCGGGTTACCTCATCGAAACGTACAAACAGTACGCGCTCATTTACGAGCACCGCATGTTGCCTACGCCCAAGGGCTACGAGCCGCTGCTGACCGGCTCGAGCGCGCCGCTCGACGGCTACGCGCTCGTGCGGAAGGCGGCAGAGCTCGCGCCGAAACTTGCACCGGAGATCGAGTTTGCCGCGTCGCTCATGGTGCGCGACAACGCGGTCTCCGAAGACCATCGCCGGCGTGCGGCCGCGGCGGCGTTGGCCGGGTCGTTGCTCGCGCGCAATCTCGAACGGTAGCGGCGTCGGCAACCGCGGTCGGCTGGCATGCATCTTGCTGCATATGAAGCCCAAGGACGCTCGAGGAGAGAGACATGAAGACTCGACCGCAGATTTTGGTTTGCCTTTTTGGAATGCTGAGCGCGGGCTGCGTGATCACCGCGACGAGCGGAGATGACGCGCGCAATGCGCGCTTGCCGATCGGCGTGACGTTGCTCGACGCGGATCGCGGCCTCTGCGCCGGCGCCGTCGCCATCGATGACGATTCGATCGCGACCGCGCAGACCAGCGATCTCGTGATCCAGCGCGGCCAGAACGCGACCTTCCGAGTCGACGCCTATGACGACGAGGATGTCGACGTCGATTGGACCTGCGTCGGCTCCGCGAGCGCCGTGGACGGAAGCGCGGAGTGCCCTGACGACACCTCGCACGTCCGCATCACGCGCGATTTGACGGGCAGCGAGTTCCTGCTCGAGTGCTACGGGGATCGCGATTAGGCCGTAGCCGATCTGCCTGACGACTTGGGTCTGGCGAGAGCGCGCGGCGGCGTACGCGCCGCGCGCGCTCCGCAAGGCAGCGTCATTTCGCCGCGTCCATGAGCTGGACGAGCTGCATGCGACTCTTCACGCCGAGCTTCGAGTAAATGCGGTGCGTGTGGTCCTTGACCGTCTGGAGGCTGATGAACAGCTCGTCGGCGATCTGCTTGTTCGTCTTGCCGAGGCAGATCTTCTCCACGATTTGCTTCTCGCGCTTCGTGACGCCATGACGCTCGAACACGTGCGCCATGCCCACGGCGCTCGGGGCCACGGCCCTGACGGGCTTGAACGCCGCGTCGGAGCGGGCGCGCAGATAAAAAAGTGCGGCGAGGTTCGAGGCGAAGAACGTGAAGATCGCCGGCGCGCCGAAGCGCACGTCCACCAAGACCAGGCTCGCGACCAGCGAGCGGGCCAGGAAACCGCCGCAGAGCAGCAGCGAGAACCCGACCCGGATGTTGCGGCCGCTCTGGCCGTCGCGTGCTCGAGCCCGGAACGCGATCACGAGAAAGGTCGCGAAATACAGTAGCTCGACGGCCGTGAGGCCGGCCGCCTCGATGGCTTGCAGATTCGCGTCGAGGAACTCGGGCGGCGTGCGCGGCACGGTCATGGCGAGCCACGCGCCGAGGAGCAGCACGAGCAGGATCAGGCCGTGGACGAGCAGCCACGTTCGCCGCGGTGCCTTGCCGGCCATCGCTACGCCCAAGTTGATCAGCAAGACCCAGGAGACGAACAGGAACGGCACGCCGAGCACGGGCAGGAACGACGCCACGGCTTCTATGACGGCGACGTCGGTGTCGATCGAGGCGAGCAGGGCGCGCGTCAGGATGTTGCCCCAGATCGCGTAAAACGCAAACCCGTAGAAGGCCACGAGGTAGTAGAAAAACTGCTTGTGAACGTCGCTGTTGTAGGTCGTGACGAGCTGCCGGCTCACCAGCACGGCCGCAACGGTTACGCCCAAGCAGAAAACGAACGTGCCGACGAGGATCAGGCTGAGACTTACGCTCGGCATGGGCCGCGATCATGCCAGGAACCCGGCGAATCGGAACACTACTTTGGTAGGGATCGGCCAAAACACTACTAAAACACTACCCAATCACTACTAAAGTCGGACGCTTTCCGTGGGTCGCCCGCCTATGTTGGCTCCACTCGTCACCCCGGAAAGGAACCGACAAATGAGCGCACCTGAAGCAAGGCTTTTTCGTAGTTACGGTCACGGTTGGACGCAGTTCACGAGGTACTTCCTCCACATCTTCCTCGTGGGGCTCATCGCCGCGGTGGCCTCGTCGCCGACCTGGTTTCAGGGTTGGGACGGGGGTATCACGACGGGTGGGACGGTCATTCTGACCATCTTCCTGGCCGCTTACTCGCTGCTCGTGCTGCCCGTGATCGATTACGGCGCCTCACGCATCTACTTGAAGTACATGCGCGACGAGCAGGTCGACATTCGCGAGGTCGTCGATGGGTTCAAGACGAACTACTTGAATATCGTCCTGGCCAACCTGCTCGTGTTCGCGATCGTCGGCATCGGCATTTTCTTGCTCATCGTGCCCGGCATCGTGTTTGCGTGCCGGTTGTCGTTCGTGCCCTATCTGGTCATGGACAAGGGTATGGATCCCGTGGCCGCGATCGAGAAGAGCTGGACGATGACGCGTGGCCACGGCTTCCGCATCTTCGCGATGTATCTCCTGGCGATCTTGCTGTTCATCGTCGGGCTCTGCTTGCTCATCGTCGGCGCGTTCTTCTCCTCGCTGTGGGTTTCTTGTGCGTTCGCGTCGCTGTACTACGCGGTCGACACCAAGGAGCAGGCGCTCTTGAACGAGAACGGTAAGGCCTAGCGCAGACCAGCCCCCCTGGTACTGCGGCATTGGCCACTGGGCGGCCGGCGTAAGCTGGCCGCCTTTTCTCGCTAGTCGCGACGGACGTCGCGGAGGACGGGCCCAGCCGCAGCGCCGCCCGCCGCGCCCATGAGCCGGTCGACGAGCCGGCTCACGTGTTGCGGCGAGCGCGTCTTGCGGGCGAGGAGGCCGTACACGGTCGGCACCGCGAACAGCGTCAGAAACACGGCCACCGTCATGCCGAAGAATACGACGATGCCGATCGGCCGGCGTTGCTCGGCGCCGGCGCCCGTCGCGAGCATGAGCGGCAACGCGCCGAATGCCGTGCATAGGCTCGTCATGAGCACGGGCCGCAGGCGAATCACGGAGGCTTGCACGACGGCGTCGATGAAGGCGACGCCGCGATCGCGGAGCTGGTTCGAGAACTCGACGATGAGCACGCCGTTCTTGGCCGCGATGCCGATGAGCATGATCACGGCGATCTGGCTGAAGATGTTGACCGTGAGGCCGAACAGCTTGAGTCCGAACACGGCGCCGAGCAGCGCGAGCGGCACCGTGACCATGATGATCACGGGGTGCAGGAAGCTCTCGAACTGCGCGGCGAGCACGAGGTAGACGACCGCGAGCGCGAGCAGGAACACTAAAGATCCGGACGCGCCGTGTGCTCGCCACCGCCCGCAACAAAACTTTGGACTGAAGCCGCTCCGGGCGCGCGGCTAAAAGCCGTACTCGAGCGAGATCGCCGTGAACCGGTCCGTCTTCTCGATGCCGACCGGCACGTCCGAGTTGTTCTTGATGACGTACGACAGCACGATCGCGAGGTTGCCGACGATGCGCGCCTTGAGCGCCGACGTCGACTCGGAGTAGCGGTTGTCCTCGCCCTGCTCGATGAGGATCTTCTGATTGAACTCGCTGTTCTCGGTGATGCGCAGCAGGTAGTCGAAACCGCCGCGCACGATCACTTCGTCGAGCTCCGTGCCGTCGATGAGGTCGGACTGCTTGGCGCCGGCGCCGCCTTCGAGCGCGAGCGTATGGCGCTCTGTGTCGATGAGCCTGCGGCCGTAGCCCACGGCCTCGGTGACCTGCTTGTCGTAGCCCGAAAAGCGATCCTGACGCCAGTCGCCCGACGCGAAGAGGTAGCTCGTCGCCGAGAAATCGCGTTGCGCCTTGTAGCCCGCCGAGTAGGCCTCGGCCGTCGTCACACCGGCCGTGCGTGCGTTGATCGCGAGCGCGTTCCAGTCGTGCTTCCACGGGCCCATGAGATCCCACGTGACCTTGAACGAGGCGTTGCCGTTGGTGCTGTCGGTGTTGCCGCTCGTCGAGAGATAGCCCAAGGCCGCGCTGCCCTTGAAGGCATCGGGCGGAGGGGCAGGGGGCTGCGCGAGCGTCGCGCAGGACACGAGGCAAAAGGCGAGGGCGCCGAGCACGCGCATGAAACGATCCTCCCGGTCGAGAGCGCCACAGGCGCGGCATGGTACCCGCGGGATGACTTCGATGCCATGCGGCGAACGCCAAATTCCGCCGTTGCATGCGGTGCATGCACTGCCTATACTGAGTGCATGCAATACACGATACGCCGAATTCCCAGAACCGTTGACGACGCGATCCGCGAGCGCGCACGCGCCACGGGCAAGAGCTTGAACGAGGCTGTCGTCGACGTATTGGCTGACGGTGCCGGTGTCAAAGGTGTGCCCAGGAAGCGGCGGGACCTGAGCGACATAGCGGGCACTTGGAAGGCCGACAAGACGTTTGATGCGGTATTGGCTGATCAGGACCGCGTCGACAAGGATCTTTGGCGGTGAGGGTTGCCGTCGACACCAATCGCTACGTCGATCTCTGCAAAGGCGTCGCCGAAACCGTCGAGGTTCTAGAGTCCGCCGACGTCATCGTGCTGCCGTTCGTGGTGCTCGCGGAGCTGCGTGCCGGGTTCCTGCTCGGTCGCCGTCAAGTGGAAAACGAGCGTTCCTTGCACACCCTATTGCTCAAGGATGGCGTCGACGTCGTCTACGCGGACGACCAAACGACGCACCACTATGCGTCCGTGTACCGGCAGCTACGCAAGCAGGGCACGCCGATTCCTACGAACGATGTGTGGCTCGCTGCGCTCGTGTTGCAACACAACCTGGCGTTGCACGCGCGCGATCGGCACTTCGATCACCTGCCGCAACTAGTCCGCGTCTAGCGTGCCGCGCCGCGTGCGGCGCGCAGCCGGGCTGCGAGCTCCTCGGAGACGACGTTGTTGCGGCCGGCGATTCGCCCGAGCGCGGCGTCGACCGGAGTTTTGCCCAGCGCGTCGGTTACGTTCGGATCTGCGCCGTTCGCAAGCAAATGCTCGACGACGCTCGCCCAGCCGTTTTTCGCAGCGCCGTATAGCGCCGTTTGCCCTTTACGCTCCGTCACGGCGTTGGGTTGTCGCCCGACGTTCGCGCTGCGGCTGCTGTCGTCCGTGATCTCGGCGTTGATGTTGGCGCCCGCGGCCAGGAACAGGTCGATGAGCTCGATCGCCCGCGCCTGGGCCTGGTCCGCATTCGGCCGCTGATCGCCAAAACGTCCCGAGGCGTGCCCGGCCGCGGCCATCAGCGGCGTGATGCCGTGGACGCTCGGTAGATCGACGAGCGCGCCGTGCTCGAGCAACAGGCGGGCTGCGTCGACGTCGGCGCCGATGGCGGCGCGCAGCAGCGGGGTCGTGCCCGTGTTCAACAGCTCGTCCGCGAAGCGGCCGCTGTTTCCGCCGCGGCTCGGCCGGTGCATGTTGAGCTGTGGGTTTGGATTGGCGCCCGCCTCGAGCAACAGCCGGACGACGTCGTTCGCCGACGTTTCGGACGAGCTTGCCGGGTGCGACATCCGGCCGCGAAAGCTGCCCATGTCTACGGCGACGTAAAGCGCCGTGCGGCCGTACCAATCCCAGACGTGCGGATTCGCGCCTTCGTCGAGCAAGAGCCGCGCTGTGTCGTAGCTCTGGTTGTCGATGGCGATCATCAGCGGCGTCATGCCTTCCGGAGTCGGCTTGTCGATATCGGCGCCGGCCGCGAGCAGGGAGCGCACGCAGCGCGTGCAGCCCGAGCGCGCCGCGTACAGCAGCACTGTCAAGCCCCCCACGGGGCGATACTGCGCGCGCGGCTCAGCCGTGATCTGCGAGTCCCAGTCATTGGCCGAGGCGCGTGCGTTGATGTTCGCGCCGCTATCGATCAAGAACTGCGTGAGCTCGGGAAAGTTGCCGTCAACGGCCCACATCAACGCCGTCTGGTCCCGCCAGGCTTCCTTTGCGTTGACGTCGGCGCCGCGCTCGACGAGCAGCTTCGCGATGTCGAGCGAGCCCACGCGCGCGGCAAGCATGAGTGTGGTCTGGCCATCGCCGTTGGGCGATTCGACGTCGGCGCCGGCGTCGAGCAGCTGCCGCACCAATCCCAAGTCGCCGAGTTTCACGGCCTCGGCGAGCGGGCTCGAGCCGTACTCGTTCGTGACATCGGCTTTGGCGCCGCGGTCGAGTAGCTCGGCCACGAGCTCGCGGTCGACCTTGTAGACGGCCCAGTGCAGCGGCGTCGTGCCGTCGCCTTGTGTGGCGTCGACATCGGCACCGTCGTCGATGAGTGCGAGCGCCGCGGTTCGCTCGCCGTTTTGGATGAGATCCGCGAGCGGCCGTTGTGCGTGCGCCGCAGCGCAGGCGAGCAGAGCCGAAACGGCGAGCGTCAGGTGTTTCATACGATGTCGTGCGACAAAGTGTTGTTGTGGCCCCAGAAGCCTTTGTGCGCGTCGTAGACGAACTTCTTGGGATTCATCCACGTCCGGCCCGTGCCCTCCATGATGCCGGCTGCGAGCATGTCTTCGTTGGTCTCGCCCTTGCGGATACGCTCGAAGAAGCGGTCGAAGAGCATCTCGCACGTGTCGTGCTCGGCTTGCACCTCGGCGCGGCCGACGACGCCGCCGTAACTCGGCACGAACTTCGTCTGTGCGTTCGTGAGACCTAAGAGCTGCTTCAGCGAGTCGATGCGGCCGCCGAGCCAGCCGCCGCCGAACCAGTCGAGCTCGATGTCGCGGTGCGGTGCGATCGCGTCGCCGACGGCGATGACGTTGGCGTCGCGGAAGTACACGTAGGCGTCGCCGTCGGTATGCGCCTCGAGCAAGTAGCCGTACTCGATGCGGTAACCTGCGATTGTCGTCGAGCCCGTCGTGTAGAAGCTCTCGGTCGGCTGCGCTTGGACGGGCACGGGCGGCTGATAGCGGTCCTCGGCCGGCAGGTAGTAGCCGACGGCGAGGTGCAGGCGCGTCTTCTCGTGCGCGACGATGTTGGCTTTCAAGGCGCCAATCATCTCGTTGCCGCCGATCTGCTCGAGATGCCAGTGCGTGTTGAACAGCGTATGCACGCGCCGGTCGCCCGTTGCGGCCTCGAGAAAGCCGAACAGCGGGCTCGCCGGCAGCGCCGCGCCGCTGTCGACGAGCACCGCGCCTTCGCCGGTTTTCAGCGCTACGACATTGCCGCCGAAGCCGCCGAGCAGCGACAGCTCGTCGGTGATCGTGCTGACCTTGGCGAATGCGGGACGCACGGCCGCGACTGCGGCGACGCCGAGCGCGCCTTGGAGGACCGTCCTGCGATTCACTCCGCGCATCAGACGCCCGCGATCTCGCCCGTGCTGTCGGCGAAGCTCGGCATCTCGAGCCCGGCCTTGTTGAGCACCGTGAGCAGCAAGTTGGTCAATGGCGTGTGCTCCGGCAGCTCGACCTGCTGGCCGCCCTTGAGCCGGCCGTTGGCGCCGCCGACCAAGATGTTCGGCAACGGGTAATTGTTGTGCCGGTCGCTGTTGCTCATGTTCGAGCCGTACATGAACAGCGAGTGGTCGAGCAACGAGCCGTCGCCGTCCGGGGTCTCGGCCAGCTTCTTCACGAAGCCCGCGAAGCGCTCGACGTGATACTTCTGGATGCGCACCAGCTTCTCGAGGCTGTCCATCTTGTTCGCGTGGTGCGACAGCGGGTGGAACGCCTCCGACACGCCGATGTGGTTGTACGTGCGTTGTGTCCCCTCGGCGACCATGATGTACGACGCGACGCGCGTGAGGTTCGCCTGGTAGGCGAGGGCGATCAGGTCGAACATCAGCTTGACCTGCTCGTCGAACGACTCGAGCTCGCCGATCGGCGCCTCGGGCAACGTGATCGCCGATAGATCGCGCTGCTCCGCCATTTGAACGCGGCGCTCGATCTCGCGCACCGTGCTCATGTATTGATCGAGCAGTACGCGATCCGACGCACCGACTTGGGTTCGTAGCGCTGCGGTTCGGTCCGCGATGAGATCGAGCAGGCTGCGCGTCTGTGCGTTGATCGCCGCGCGCTCGGCGTCCGTGTCGCCTTCGCCGAAGAGCTGCGTGAAGACCTTGCGCGGGTTGAACTCCATGGGCAGCGGCGACGTGGCGTCACGGAACGACAGCGTCGTCGAGTAGTAGCAGCCCGCGCCCGACGGGCAGGCCGCCTGCTGCGCCGTGATCTCGGATGCGACCTCGAGCGACGGCAACGCCGTTTCCTGGCCGATACGCCCGGCGATCATCTGGTCGATCGTCGTCGACATGCTCGCGCCCTGCGCGCGGCTGTCGGGTCGCTTGCCCGATAGCCACGTGGACGGCACGATCGCGTGCACGGAGTTCTCGTTGGCCTTGTTCTCGAGGTGCGAGAACGACGTCACGAGGTGCTTGAACTCTTCGAGCGGGGAGAGGATTTCGCTCAACTTGAAGCTCGCGCCCGAGCCGCTCGGGTTCCAGCGATCCATCGCCGGGCCGTGCGCCGTGTTCCACTGGATCGCGCCGTGCGGAATGTAGAAAAAGCCGACGCGCAATTTCGGCGCCGCGGCCGTTTGAGCGAGCGCGGTCGCCGCGGGAATCATCGCGTCGAGCAGCGGTAGCGCCAGTGACACGCCGGCGCCTCTGAGCACCGTGCGACGCGACAGATGCTTTTTCGTCAAAAACATGGCATCGCTCCTCGAAGAGGTGCCGGTGTTACGGTTTCGGTTGAACCGTAACTCCGGCACTCCGGTTTAACCGAAACCGTAACACCGGCACCTTTTCATCGCGCCGTCACTTCATTACTCTCCGCGTGCGGCAATGCCTGCATGCGGAACGCGTCGCTGTTCACGATCCCGACCACGATCGATGCAAACCGGTAATCGTCGCGCTCGGTCGCGTGCACGATGGCACGAATTTGCGGCATGTCGAAATACTCGATCTCGCGCCCGAGCGCATACATCATGAGCTTCGCCGTGAGCGCTTGCACGAACTGATCCGGTCGGCGCAGCACTGCTTGCCGCAGCTCGCTGGGGCCATTCACGACCTCACCGCTCGACAGCTCGGTCGTGGCGTCGATCGGCTCTTCGGCCACGGGGTCGACGTCGCGCCATTGGCCGGTGACCGAGAAGTTCTCGAGCGCCAGGCCGTACGGATCGATGACGCCGTGGCAGGCCTTACAGTTCGCGTCTTCGCGGTGTTGCTCGAGCCGCGCGCGAACCGTCTTGGGTCTCTCGCCCTCGGGCGTGTCGAGGTTCGTCTCGACACCCGGGGGCGGCGGCGTCGGCGGCGTGTCCATGAGCTTGTCCAGCACCCACGCGCCGCGCAACACGGGCGACGTACGGTCGCCGTACGACGTGCGCAGCAGCACGGCGCCCTTGCCGAGCAGGCCACGGCGCGCGTCGTCCTCGACTGTCACGCGACGGAATTGCGGACCGTGCACGGCACCCATGCCGTAGTGGCGTGCGAGCCGGTCGTTGACGAACGTCCAGTCAGCCGTGAGGAGCTCGCGCACGTCGTGGTCATCGAGCAGCACGCTCGCGACGAAGAGCTCGATTTCCTTGGCGAAATCATCGCGCAATGCGTCCGTGAAGTCGGGGAACAACCGATCGTCGGGGTTCACGGCGTCGATCTCGTCGACGTTGAGCCAACGCAACGCGAAGCCCGTGACGAGCGACTGCGCGCGCGGATCGGCGAGCATGCGCTCGACTTGGGCTTCGACGACGTCGGGGTCGCCGAGGTCGTCTTCGGCAGCGAGCTTCAGCAGCTCTTCGTCGGGCCCCTGGCTCCAGAGAAAGAACGACAGCCGCGACGCGAGCTCGAAGTCGTCGAGTGCGAACGCCTCGCCGTGATCGTCGGGCGACGCTGCGATCGCACGGTAGAGAAAATCGGGGCTTGCGAGCACGGCCGCCACGAGTTGCTCGACGCCCGTATCGAAATTGCCGGCCGCGCGGCCGTTGTCGTAGTACGGCATGAGGCGCCTGAGGTCCTCCGCGTCGACGGGACGGCGGAACGCACGCGTCGCGAGCGTCGTCGCGATACGCTCGGCGCAGCCGCGCTCGGCGGGAGCCGATTCCGGCGTGCAGACGAAAATCTTGTCGCGGCTCGCCGTGCGCGAGAGGCCCGTCTCGCCGAACGGGCCTTCGACCTGGAT
>DATFFV010000231.1:0-2245 GCA_035249885.1 Gammaproteobacteria bacterium
GTGCTGCTCGCGTTCCTCGGCGTCGCCACCATCGGCTTCATTGTGTTCGCGATTCGCGGCTGGTGGCTACGCCGCAAGCTGCGGGGCCGCGGCGCCGAAGGCGGCGGACCCGGGTCCGCCAAGGGCATGCGCTACATCGAAGGCGAGTACGAAATCGTCGATGGCGATGCCGAGCGGCGCCGGTCGGGTAAACAGAACTGACCATGGCGGCGCCGACATTGCCGAGCTCCATGGATCGCCGCAAGCGGCGCAAGTTTCGTCTCATTCCCGTCATCGGTTATACGATCGCCGCGTTCGGCCTCGCGTATTTCCTCGCGGAGCGCCAGAGCACCACGGTGATCTTCGTGCACCATGCCGATACGGATGCCGCGATGGCGGGCCCGGACAACGATGCACCGCTCAACGAGCGCGGGCGACAACGCGCCGAGCTGCTTGCGGATTACCTGCAGAACATCGACGTCGCCGCAGGCCCCAACGCGATCTACGCGAGCGACAAACGCCGTACGCAGGAGACCGCTGCGCCGCTCGCGAAGCGGCTCGGCCTCGAGGTCCAGATCGCCGATCATCAGGACACCGAGGGCTTCATGGCGGAGGTGACGCGGGAGCACCGCGGCAAGATCGTGCTCGTCGTCTCGCACTCGAACACGATCGCACCGCTCATCGACGAGCTGCACGGCAGCAAGAACCTGCGGCCGTTCGAGCATGACGACTACGACCGAGTCTACATCGTCACGATTCCGCGGCCGCTCGGCAAAGTCAAAACGCTGGAGCTGCGCTACGCCGAGCCGCCGCTGTTGGCCGCTCCCGCTGCGGAGCCGCCGGGCGACGCCGCGAAAAGCTTCAGCGGCGGCGAGTAGCCACGCCCTTCGCTAGCCAGTAGTCCACGGAGAACGCGCCGGGCCCGCGCGTCAACACGAAAACGAGAGCGGCCGCCCACATGAGATGGTCGCTCCAGGCGTTCGGATACACGAACACCTGGATCACGGCGATCATGCCGAGCAGCGGCAGCGTCGCGAGGCGCGTAGCGAGCCCGGCGAACAACAACGGTGGCACGCCGAGCTCGACGGTCGTCGCGACCTGCGCCGCGAGCACGGGATCGAGCAGCGGCACTCGGTACTCGTCGCGAAACAACCGGATCGTGAACTCCCACGAGTCGATCTTGAGCAGGCCGGAGCGGAAGAACACGGTGCCGACGCCGACCCGCAGGGCGAGCTGTAGGATCGACAACGGAAAACGCTCGAGCCGCCCAAGTAGCGTCGACAACCGCGTCATCGTGGGGACTCCCTGCTTAGAGTTGACACTCCGGTGACGAGACCGGCGTGCGCGAGGGACCGGAGCGCTTCACCGGAATCGAAACCCGGGTCGCAGTCGAGCGCAGCGGCCGCCGCGGCGGCGATCGACCGGCCTTCCGCGAGCGCCGACCGAAACGCGAAGGCGGCAGCGTCGAGTCGCGCGAGCCGCACGGCGCCGAGTGCGCCGCGGACCTCGACGAACGCGCTCGACTCCGCGAGCACGAAGCTCTCCGGCTCCACGCCGCTCAAATACGTCGTCATGAGCTCGTCGACGCGCCACCGCGAGTGCCGATAGTGCAGGCCGGGCTGCAACGAGAGCGTCGAGTCGAGCAGCCGCTCGGAGCCCTGGGATGCCAATTCCGGCCACGAGCACGGCGCCCGCTCGATCGCGATCGAGGCTTGCCCGACGGCCCACTCGAGGGCGGCGAACGACTCGAGATAGGGTACCGACGGCGCACGGCCGTAGGCCGCGAGGAACTCGGGGAAGTCGGCGCCGTATTCGGCGATGCACGGCTGCGACGGCGGGTGCAGCCGCGCGTAGGTGCGCGCCGCGTCCCGGACGAGGTCGGCGCCGGCGAGCCACGCCGACGCCGGGAATTTATCGCACAGCGCCGCGGTCAAGCTGGCTCCGTAGTGCCGCACGTGGATCGCGATCCGGTTGCGAGGCTCGAGGCCCCCGACGAGCGCGACATCGAAGCGATCCACTTCGCCCGTCGTCATCGCTCGCGCGAACGAGCCTTGGAGATCAGCCAGCGAGCGCACGCCGGTGTCCTCCTTCGACGTGGGCAGGGATGCCCGCGGTAGAGCAACGCAGGGAGCAGTTGCCGAGCGCGGTTGCCGCAACCGCGTCGGCCCTATCCGCTTCGGCGCGCAAGCGCGCGAACGCCGGCAGCTCGTTGTCCCACTCGATCAACGTGGGCTGCGGGCCGAAGCGGCGCAGCGCGTGCGCGTAG
>DATFFV010000232.1:0-9347 GCA_035249885.1 Gammaproteobacteria bacterium
GCACGCTCGTCGTCACGCAGCAGTTCACCGACCCGGCCTCGTTCACGGGCACAGCCGCGCGAGTGCTGGCGTTCACGCGCGGGCAGGACCACGTTTACCCCTACGACTGCGATCCGACCTACGGGCTCGCCATCGATTCACGCGAAGCCCCGGCCGCACGCTGAGCGGTCGCTGGGCGGCAAGGCCACGGTCTGGCCGCGAGCCGCGGCTGACGCCCGGCCTTGTCAGTCGGAGCGGCGCCGCGTTATAAGGAGGGTGCACGGGGCAGACGACAAGGGGGAGCCATGACTCGTACCACTTATCCGCGCTTGGCGCTCGTGATCGGCGCCGTATTGCTGGCCGCCGTGGCCGGCACGCATGCGCAAGCTCAAGGCGAAGCACAACCTGCACCAGCTCAAAGCGAACCGGAAATCGATCGCACGCCGGAGGACTGCGTCGTGGCGAGTCGCATCGCCAGGAATGTGGCCGTGAACGATCGGCAGGTCGTATTTTTCATGCGCGGCGACACGTACTACCGCAACGATCTCGACGCTGCCTGTCAATCGCTGACAGCGGGCGAGACTCGGCTCGTCTTACACTTCCGCAACACCGGGAGCGCGAAGATGGCGCGGGTTTGCGGCACGGACGCGTTCACCGTAGAACGACAGACCAGTCGTATCGGCTGCGGGCTCGGGAGCTTCCATCCGATCACGGCTGACGAAGCCGCAGCGCTCACTGGTCAACCGGTTGCCGCGCCTCGTGCGAGCAGCTCCGGGAGCAGCGAGAGCAGCGGCAGGTCTTCTCGCCGCGAGAGACGAAACTAGAACAGCGCCGGTAGTCTCCGTGCAGCCCGCGCGGAGGCGCGCATCGGGCCCGTGTAGTCCGGCTCGTACGGATCTGTAGCGGGCAGGGCGACCGATGGCCGCATCCCGCCAAGTGGCGACAGCATCCGCGGGTCCTGCTGCCGCGACCCCCACTTTCAGCACCCGGCTGTCCGCGCGCGGCGCGTTTCTCGTGAGCGCCGCGTTCATCGGCGGCTTGCTCGTGCTGAGTCAGCTCCCGTTGCTCGACCAACGGCCCGTCGTGCGCGCCTCCATCGTGGGTGCGGCGGTGGTCCTGCTCGCCTGGAGCGCGTTGCTGTTCGGGCTCCTGCGGCGTGGGCAGCCGGTGACGTTCGAGGTGGCGCTGCGCCCGCAGCACTACTTGCAGGCATGCTTACAGGGCTCACTGATCCTCTATTGGGGCTTCTACTGGCGCGAGGTGTACCACGCGGCGCCGCTGATCCTGGCGCAATTACTTTTCGCCTACGGTTTCGACAGCCTCTTGTCGTGGACGCACCGTCGCACGTTTGCTCTGGGCTTCGGCCCGTTTCCCATCATCTTCAGCCTCACGCTGTTCTTCTGGTTCAAGGACCCGTGGTTCTATTGGCAGTTCGTGATGGTGGCGATCGGCTTCGTCGCCAAGGAGTTCCTGCGCTGGCAGCGCGACGGACGGAACACGCACATCTTCAACCCCTCGGCGTTCCCTCTGGCCGTGGTGTCGGTAGCGCTGCTGCTCGGCGATGCCACCGACATGACGTGGGGCTTCCTAGTGGCGGAAACCGAGTTTTTTCCGCCGCACATCTATCTGTTGGTGTTCCTCGTCGCGTTGCCGGGGCAGTATCTGTTCGGCGTCGCGCCGATGACCATCGCGGCCGTGACGACGACATTCGGCTTCAGCGCGATCTATCACGCCGCAACGGGCAGCTATTACTTCGTCGACTCGCACGTGCCCATCGCGGTGTTCATCGGCATGACTCTCCTGTTCACCGACCCCGCCACTTCACCACGTACCGTGCTCGGACGAATCTTCTTCGGTGTGCTCTACGGGCTCACCACCGTTTTGTTGTACGACTTGCTGCTGAGCTGGAACACCCCGGCCTTCTACGACAAGTTGCTCCCACTGCCGCTCCTCAACCTCTCCGTCATATTGCTCGACCGGCTGGCGCAGTCGCCGAGGCTCAAAGCAATCGATTGGTCGGCGTGGACCCGAGACTGGGCGCCGCGTCGCCGGCATCTCGCGTTCATGGGCGTGTGGGCGAGCGCCTTCGTCGCCATGAGCGCGTCCGGTCATCTGGGCGACGAGCATCCCGGCCAATGGACGCCGTTCTGGGAGCAAGCGTGCGCGGCCGATCGGCGCGAGGCGTGCCTCAACCTGTACTTCCTGCAAGACATCTATTGCGAGGAAGGCTCCGCGTGGGCCTGCAACGAGATCGGTATCCTGCTCGCCGAGCGTTACGACAATCGCAACGTCGCCGCGGCGGCGTTCGACCGCGCATGCACGCTGCAATTCGCCGCTGGCTGCGACAATGCCGCTGCCATCGCGGATGCCCGCGCGTTGCGCCACGACTCGCCGGCCGCAGCGGACTACCGGGTCGTCCTGCGCGGCAGTAAAGGTCCGCTCGGGGATCTAGAGCCCGCGGAGCTCTACGCGCGCGCCTGCGAGCTGGGCTGGCCCGGCGCCTGCGGTCGCTAACGCCCAATCGATCTTCATGACGTCGGCGCGGCCGACCGCCGGGTCGATGAACGCGAGCGCGGCGCCGAACGAGAAGCGCAACACGCCGACGTCGAGATCGGGCCGGGCCGAGCCCGCGACGAGCGTCGCGATCAACGCCGCGATGAACACCAGCGTCACGATCCGATTATGGTCGAATCGCGAGAATCCTCGATAACCCTCGCCCGGGCGACGGTCGACGGCTACCATGCGCGCCTGCCAGGAAGGTAGAGGTTTAGCCGTGAGAACGTTGTGCTTGGTCGTGCTCGTTGGCTTCGGTGCGTCCGCGCTGGCGCAGGAGGCCGTTTCGCCGCCGCAAGACGAGCTCGAGGAGGTCATCGTCTCGGGGCAAGTGCCCGAGAACCTGCGCATCGAGATCGAGCGCCTCGAGGTCGTCGTCTACGAGCGGTTCAACGCGCTGAACAGCAACGACGAGCTCGACATCCATTGTCTCGTGCAGGCGCGGACGGGCACGAACATTCCGCAACGTACGTGCGCGCCGAATTTCGTGATCCGAGCCGAGGCCCGCTCGGCGCAAAAAAACCTGACCGACGTGCGAAGCAGCGACGCCCACAACAACGATCACGCCGAGCACACCACGCGCATGGAGCAGAAGAGCCGCGAGCTCACGGCGGAGATGCAGCGCATCGCTCGCGAGAACGAGCAGTTTCTGCGCGACCTCGTGCGCCTCGACGAGCTCAGGCAGATGCAGTCGAGTGGCCAGCAGCGGCGTGCGGAACGCTGAGCGCCCGGGCGCTTAGTCGGATATCGGCAGAGTTGGCGCATTGCCGAGCGCGTCGCGCCGGCTCTTGAGCTCCAGCGCTCGGCGTCGACTCATCGCGAGCGGCGCCGCGTGCCCGCGCACATAGAGCCCGTAGGTGTAGCTCGTGCCGCGCTCGATGCGCTCGACGAAATCGAGATTCACGAGCGCCGATCGGTGCACGCGCACGAACGGCGTGTCGACGAGCTGCGCCTCCCAAGTCGAGAGCGGGCGCAGCACGAGCAGCGGTGGGCCGGCGGCCGTATAGAGCTCCGTGTAGTTGCCGGCGGCGCGAATGAAGGCGATTTCGCGAATGCGGACGAAGCGCGGGCGGCGCGAGTCGTCGTGGAAAAAGAGATCGTCGTAGCGGTACGTGGTCGGCCGTTCCGGCACGGCGCGAGGTGTCGCTGGCTCGCGGGCACGTGCGAGCGCCTCGGCGAGGCGCGCGGGATGCACGGGTTTCAGCAAGTAGTCGAGCGCGTGCACCTCGAACGCTCGCACGGCGTAGGCGTCGAACGCGGTCACGAAGATCGTTTGAAATGGGCCCGCGTCGCACGCGAGCAGGTCGAAGCCCGTCTCGCCGCGAAGTTGGACGTCGAGGAACACGACGGCGGGGCGCTCGCGGCGAATGAGCCTCGCGGCCTCGTCCACGCGGCTCGCCTCGCCGACGACCTCGATGTCGCGCTCGGCGGCAAGGAGTGTGCGTAGGGCGCGCCGCGCGAGCCGCTCGTCGTCGACTAAGAGCACGCGGAGACGGTCAACGCTCATGGTCGATCCGAATTCGTGCGTGCACCCAGCCGTCGTTCTCGTACACATCGAATACGTGGCGCCCGGCGTAGTGCTCGCGCAAGCGCTCGCGGACGTTGTGGAGCCCGGTATCGGTCCCGGCGGGCGTTGGTTGCGACGCCGTTATCCATGCTCCGGTATTTTTCACTTCAATTTGCAGCGACGAGCCGTTAACGATTCGCGCGGTGACCTCGATGCGCAGCGGCAGGGCGCTCATGCGTCGACCGTGTTTGATTGCGTTCTCCACGAGCGGCAGGACCAGAAAAGCCGGTAGCGGTCGTCTGGCCGCCTCCGGTTCGAGCTCGATACGGACGTCGAGGTCCTCTTCAAAGCGGACTTTCTCCACTTCGAGGTAGTGCGTCACCGCGCGCAGCTCGTCGCGGAGCAGCACCTCGAGCCTCTCCGCGTCGAGCAATGAGTAACGCAGGAAGTCGGACAGCTCTCCGACCATGCGTTGTACTCGGCCCGGCGCTTCACCCGCCAGCGCGCCGATGGAGTTCAGCGCGTTGAATAGAAAGTGCGGGTTGAGCTGGTAGCGCAGCATGCGCAAGCGCGCCTCGTGCGCGAGCGCCTCCGACCGCAGCAGCCGCTCCCTCTGCGCGTGCTGGTCCTGCCAACGCGCGGCGGTGAGGAACAGGAAGCTCCAGAGCAACAGCACTGCGGGATACAACGGCAGCTGCGCCGGCGCGAACAGCACTCCGCCCGGCACCGGCATCCGCACGCCCTCGAACGGGTCGATGAGGTCGCCGGCCCAGGCCGCAAGCGCGTACCAGGCGAGCCCGAGCAGCACGCTGCCGGCGAGCGCGCAGCCGGCCGCGGTGATCGCCGAAGCGCCCCGGCCCTGCAGTAGCGTATAGAGCCGCTCGACGACGGTGCTCGCCGCGAGCCCGAGCGCCGCAGTGGCGGCCGCCTGACCCAGCAGGATGTCCGCAAAAAGATGGTAGGGGCGCACGGTCAGAAAAAAGAGCAACGCGAACAAGCTCCAGAACGCGAGCTGAAAGGCCGCGAGCAGCAACGGCCCGGACGGCGGCCGGGTTGCGCGCGGCGCGAAGGCCTTATCCACGTACCCGCGGGGAAACGTGCGCATGTGCATCACTATCGGAGATTTCGCGACGCGGCGACAACCGGCTACGCGAGCGGCGAGCAGCCGTGACGAACGGCGACCTTCGGCAACGGCCGGGGCGTATGCTGGCCCGAGTACCGGCCGGCCGATCCACCGGCGACGCGAGAGATGGCGACATGTGTTCCTTGTCGAGGCCCGCCTCGGTCCTGCTGACGCTCGTGCTCGTGGGCTGTGATTCGCCCGCGACGACGCGCCATGAGGAGGCCGCGCGCGCCGCGGCCGAGCAGTGGCTCGAGCGGAGCGACGGTGGCGACCACGCGGGCACCTGGGACGTGGCCGCACCCGTGTTCAAAGTCAGGATTAGAAAAGAGCAATGGGAGACGCGCCAGGCGACCTCTAACCGCCAGCTCGGCATACCCGATCGCCGCGAGCTGATCGCCGTGAAGCACACCACGTCGGTGCCGGGGCTCGACCGGGGTGACTACGTAGTGATCCAGTATCGCCGCTCCGTCTGGTCCGTAAAAACAGTCGTGGAAACGCTCGTGATGGAACGCACCGGTGAGGGGTGGCGGATTGCCGAGTACCACATCCTGCCGTCGGACGTCCTGCCGTCGGCGCGGTGAACGATGTGTCCCAGCACAAGAAAACTGGAGGAGACCGATATGCGACTTCGCAGGCTTTCGTTCTTCCTGCCCGGGCTCGCCATGCTATTGGCTACCGCCGTCGTCGAGGCGCAGAACGCCCCCGCTCTCGCGGGCAGATGGGAAGGCGTGCTCATCCCGAAGACGTCGCGAGGGAGCCGCGATTTAACGCGCCGTGCCGAGCCGATAAGGCTGCCGACGGTGGTCGTCATCACGACCGCCGGCGACGGCACATATAGCGGGACCTGGGCCAGCACGAGCCAAAACGGTATCACCCCGATCGGTAAGGTCACGATCGAGGACGAGACCATCAACATCAGGGTACCGGCCTGGGCCGGGACGTGGGAAGGGAAATTGAGCGCCGATGGCTCGACGCTCGAAGGCAAATGGCGGCAAAACGGCCTGCAATCGCCGCTCGTTCTGACCAGGGTCGCTACGCAATAGCGCGGCCATCGGCGCCTACGAGACGCTGGAGAACCAGCGTCGACTGGTACTCGCTCAGTACGGATAGGTCGGGTCCTGCTCCAGCGAATCGTTTGCCGTCGGCGCTAACGCGCTCGGCGAAACGGCTAGTACGGATGGAAGGTCTGATGAACTGGTCAGTCATCTGGCAACCGAATATCCTGCAATGCGACCGTAAAAAATTCTAAACGGTCAGGAACCGGGGGGCTTGCGTAGTGATGCGCTACATTCGGGGAATCGCGCCAAAGGCAGAGGTGTCGGTCCTGCTGCTGCTCGCGGCCTTCGCGCCGCCGAGCGGCGCTCAAGAGGCCGCGGACCCGATCCAGGAGATCGACGCGCTCACGCAGCAATGGACGAACCTCGAGCACCAGAAGGACTTGCTGCGCGCCGACTGGCGCACGCAAAAGCCCGTTCTCGAGCAACAGCTCGCGCTGCTGACGCGCGAGATCGCGGAGCTCACCACGCTGCTCGAAGCAACCGCGGAGCAGCAGGGCGAGGTCGAGCAGCTGCGCCTCGCGTTGCTCGAGGAACAAACGCAGCTCGAGGAGGAGTCCGCCGCGCTCGAAGCAAGCCTCGCGCGGGCGTCGCTCGACCTGCACTCACTTAGTGGCGATCTGCCGCCGCCGTTGGCGGAAGCGTGGCCTGAAGAGCTGGCCCGCCTCGACAATCCGCTCGAGACCGTGACCCCGCGCTTCCAGAAGCTGCTCGAGCTGTTGCGCCAGCTCGACGACTTCGACGCGAAAGTCACTCTGAACGAGGTGGTCATGACGCTGGGCGACGGCCGCGAGCACGTCGTGAAGCAGGTCTATCTCGGCTTGTCGCACGGCTGGTACGTCACGGCCGATGAGCGCTTTGCCGCGGCCGGCCTGGCGGGGCCCGACGGCTGGGTGTGGACGCCGGTGACCGACGCGGCACCCATCGCGAAGATCGTCGGCATTCTCGAGCAGCGCGTCGATCCCGATTTCGTGTCGATTGCGTTCGCGCTCAACGAGCCGTTGGGCGGGGCGGACTGATGCGGAGGCCCGACACAGCACCGCCGATGCGCGCGGCGTTTTCGCTGCTGCTGTTGATCGCGAGCGCGCCGGCGCTCGCGGATCTCGACGACGTGCGCGAGGAGCTTACGCGGAGCATCCAGGCGGCGCAGCGCGAGCTCAGCGCCGTGGAAGCCAGCATCGGCCGCGAGCGGGGAGAGCTCGCGCAGCGACTGCTGGCCGCGCAAAACCGCGTGCTCGATTTGCGTGAGCGGGCGGTCGCGGCTCGCCGGGCTGCGGACGAAGAGACGCTGACGCTCCGGCAGATCGAGACGCGCCTCGAAACGTGGCGCGAGCAGAGCCGCTTCCAGAGCAACCTGCTCGCGGGGTTCTTGGACCGCACCGGCAGGCGCTCATTGTCCGAGCAAGGCGAGATCGATCTGCGCCAGGACCTCGCGCTACTGGCCGACCACGTCGACGCACAGCAAGCTCGACTCTACCCCGCGTGGCAGAAAGGACGCGTCGTGCTCCCCGAAGGGGAGATTGCCGAGGGCGACGTGCTCACCGTCGGGCCGGTGGCGTGGTTTCGGCGCGCCGAGCCCGAGCAATCGGGCCTCATGCGCCGCGACGGAAACCTCACGCGCGTGAGCCTGTTCTTCTCGGGCTCGGCCCATGCAGGCATCGAAGCGTTGCATCGAGGCTCCGCAGGCGTGGCGACGTTCGACCCGACGCTGTCGCGGGCGCTGCTCCTCGCCGAGGATAACGAGAATTTGTGGCAGCACTTGCAGCGCGGCGGCATTTGGGTCATTCCGATCGTGCTGTTCGCGCTGTTCGCGTCCGGCACGGCGGCCGCGAAGGCCGTGTGGCTGTACCGACTGCCCGCGGCGGTGCCCGCGCTCGCCGAACGTGTGCAATCCGCGCTCGGGCGCGGGGACGAGGAGGTGCGAGCGTTGACCCGGCAGGTCAGCGGGCCGCAGGCGGAGCTGCTTCGCGTCGCGCTCGCCAACCAAACCCACGACCAGCGCGAGGACCGCTTGTACGCGGCGTTGCTGGAGCAGCGCAATCGGCTCGAGCGCTGGCTCGGCGCGATCGCCATGACGGCGGCGGTAGCGCCGCTGCTCGGTCTGCTCGGCACGGTGTCGGGCATGATCACCACCTTCAAAGCGATGACGCTGTTCGGTGCGGGCGACGCGAGGGCGGTCTCCGGGGGCATTGCGGAAGCGCTGATCACGACCGAGCTCGGTCTCGTGGTCGCCATTCCGGCGTTGCTCGCGCACGCGCTGATGTCGCGCAGAGTGAAGAATTATTTCGCGCAGCTCGAGAACGACGCCGTGCACTTGAGCCAGCTGCCGGCGCGCAACAACGAGGCGTGACGGGCGGATCGATGCTGCCGGAGCTCGCAGGCAACCTCGTCGTATGGGCCATCATCGGTTTGGCGTTGTTCTGCTATGTGGTCGAGTTCGACCTGATTCTCGGCGACCGCGATGCACAATGGAAACGTCGCGCCGGCACGTGGCTCCGTGTGCTGCCGATCTTGCTGAGCGCGCTACCGCTGCTCGGCTTGCTCGGAACGATCATGGGCCTGCTCACGACGTTTCGCGCAATGGCCAGCTCGGACGAGCTGAACCAGTTGTTCGTGAGTAGCGGCATCGCCGCGGCGCTGATCACCACGCAGCTCGGGCTCATCATGGTCATCCCCGGATTGCTGCTCTGCTCGTGGATTCGTCGCCACTACCGCGAGCTCGTCAAGCCATGAAACCGTCGCTACAGGAACGGCTGGACCAGGAGCGCTCGACCGGCATCGACATGGCGCCGTTGATCGACATGGTCTTCATCTTGCTGATCTTCTTCATCGTCACGACGGCGTTCGTCAACGAGACCGGCGTCGACGTGAACAAGCCCGAGGCCGTGTCCGCGCAGCGCATCGAGAACGACCTGATTCTCATCGCGATCACGCCGGCGGGAGACGTGTGGTACGACCGTAACAACATCGGCGTCGCCGGCGTTCGCTCCACGGTGCAGGCGCTGTTGCTCTCCGAGGAGCGGCCGGTCGTGATTCAGGCGGACCGGCTCGTCACCACCGATCTCTTGGTGCGAGTCATGGACGAGGCGAAGCTTGGCGGCGCGAAGTCGCTGAGCATCTCGACGACCGT
>DATFFV010000233.1:0-8860 GCA_035249885.1 Gammaproteobacteria bacterium
GACATAGTCCCCGTCGGCGAACTTGAGCTTGCGGCGCAGCGCCGCGCGCTCGCCGAGCGTCGTCCGATTCGCGAACGCATCGACGTCGACGCCGTTGAAGATCACCTCGTTGCGGCGCGCGAACAATGCGCGCGTACGCCAGCGGCGCCGCTGCGTCTCGCAGACGAACACGGCGCAATGAGCGGCCCAAAACAACGGGCGGCAGGCCGCGAGCTTGAGCTGCTCTTTGACGCCGAACGCGCGCAGCGCGTGATAGGTCACGACGAGCGGGGACTTGCTCCGCGCGCGCCACCGCGCCAGCGTCGAGTACAGCAAGGCGTATTCGTTGGCCGCCACGATGACGGTGGGCGCGAGCGTCTCGATCGCGTGCGCGAGCGTCCCGAGAGCGGTCGTATCGAGGTGGCGGTGCGCGTGCAGGCAGCGCACCGAGCCCGTGGGCGGGAGCCGCAGCCGCTCGAGCTGCGCGCCTTTCGCCTTGATGTAGGCAAGGTGCACGTCGTGGCCGCGCTCGCCCAAGCGGTTGAGCAACGTGACCGTATGGCGTTCGGCACCGCCGTGCTCCAAGGAGCTCGTGACGAACAAGATACGAAGCATGCGGCGCGTCCCGTCAGAACGCGTTGAAAACGGTTCCGGCGATCCCCGCGCCCGTCTCGCCGAGCTCCGCGATGACGCGATTCATCGCGGTGACGCTCGTGACGTTCTTGCGCGCGAGCATTAGGGCGCTGCCCGCGCGGAACGCGATCGTGTAGGCGTCCGAGCAGAGCTCCGCGGCCGGCGTATCGAGCAGAATGACTTGGTACTCGCGCTGGAGCTCGTGGAGCAGGATCGCGAACGAGTCGCGCGACAGGAGCTCGAGCGGGTTCGGCGGGCTCGCGCCGGCCGGGAGCACCGACAGCGGGCCGAACTCCGGGACGGGCACGATGGCCGAGCCCTTCGCGCGGCCGGCCAGCAGCGCCGCGAGCCCCACCGAATCGTCGACCTGGAAGATGCGCTGCTGCCGCGGCCGCCGTAAGGCTGCGTCGATGAGCAGCGTCTGCTCGCCGAGCTGGGCGAAAGCCACAGCCAGGTTGGCGGCGAAATAGCTGCGGCCCTCGCCCGGGCCTGGGCTCACGACGGCTAGCATGCGCCCGCGAATCGCACCCTTGGCCCAACGAACGAGCAGCCGCGTGCGCACGGCGCGAATCTGCTCGGCGCAGGGATGAAACGGCATCGACGCCACGACGAGCTCGTCGTTGGCGCGGCGGTTATCGGGTCGCAGGTGCGGCGCGTCGTACTGCTCGGCCAACGCGCGCCGCAGATCGTCGACGCCGATGAATCCGAGCCGCACGGCCGTCTCGCCGAAGCGCGCGCCGCGCATTTTTTGCACGCCGAGGATTTCCTCGACCTGCTGCGGCGTGAGCTTGTTGGTCGCCAGGAGGATCGCGCCGATGCGCCGATCGTCGCGGACCGGTCGCTGCGGGGACACTTGCGAGAGCCCGGGCCCCGGGCCGCTGCTGGGTTGCGCTGCCATTTCTAGCGCGCTCCCTCGGGCTGCTCGGTGGCGCGGCCCGGGCCGGGTAGACCCAACGGATCGGGCGGCCGCCAAGCCCCGAGGGTACCGAGCAATGGCACCTCGGCGCCCCAATCGAGATCGGCCATCGTGCGCACACGGCGGTCGGCGAGCTCCATCGCAATCACGACGCCGATGCCGAGCAACACGCCGACGACGAGCGACAGCGCGACGTTGAGCCGGAGGTTCGGGCGGTAAGCGCGCGTGGGCACGACGGCCGCGCTCAAGAGCGCGACGTTCGTCTGGCTCGCGCGGCCGTCCACCTGAGTCACGACGTAGCGCTGCATCGCCGTCTCGTAGGCCGACTGCGCCGTCTTGACGTCGCCGGCCAGAATCGCGAGCTGGTCGCGCCCTTCCTCGGACTCGAGCAGAAGAGCGCGTTGCGCCTCGATTGCACGCTCGATCTCCACTTCGCGCCGCTCGCTCTCGCGCCGTTGCGCCTCCAAGGAGCCGACGATCTTCGCCATTTCTGCCGCGATGCGCTGGCGACGCGCCGTGTTTTCCGCGACCTGCCGGCGATACGCCGGGTAGTTGCTGCCGTACTGCGTAGCCAGGACCTCGAGCTGCGCCTCGCCCTCGAGCAGGTCGCCCTTGAGCCGGCCGATCTGCTCGCTCGCCTCGACCTCGGGCAGTTGCTCGAGCAGCGACTCGTCGTGCATGGCGGCACGCGCCTGTCCCTCGCGGTCGCGCAAGATCATCGTCCGTTCCTGCGCCCGCAGGAGTTGCTCGGAGAGGTCCGCGAGGTGCTCTTGCTCGATGTCGAAATCGCCCTCGGCGGACACGATGCCGCGCGACCGCTGGTAGTCGTTGAGCGTCGCTTGGGCGCGCTCGAGGTCCGCTCGCAGCGTTTGGAGCTGGTCGTCGAACCACTCCGCAGCCCTGCGCGCGGGCTCGACTTGCAGCTCGAGCGTCGTGTCCATGTAGGCCTTCGCGAAGCCGTTGGCCATCTCGGCGGCTCCGGTCGGGGTTGCGGCGACGAAGCTCAGGTCGATGACGCTGCTCTGCGACGTCTCGACGTCGAGGTCCTCGAGCAGTCCCTCCGCAAGCCATTCCTCGATCGAGCCGTGCTCCTCGCCGCGCGCGGCGAACTCCTCCTGCGACTCCGGCCGCGCCGCGAGGTCGTGCTCCTCGACGACACGACGAGCCACCTTGGGGCTCGTGATGACGTCGACCTGCGTTTGAATGTAGCCGAGGCGCTCGTTGGGGGACACGAGCGCATTGAACGCTTGGTCGATCGACTGCTCGTTGCGTCGATCGAGGACGAGCGACGCGGTCGAGCGATAGGACTTCGGCAACACGAGACTGACGGCCGTAGCGACCACGACCGTGACCGCGAGAACGGCGAGGAAGATCGCGCGGCGCGCGCGTAGCGCCGACCAAAACAATGCGGCGTTCACGGCTGTCCCTTCATGACACTCAAAAGACGCTCGCCTTGACGCGGATCACGTCGTTCGGCTCGACGCGGTCGGCAAGCTCCGCATCGAGCTCGCGCGCCGCGCCGTCCGCGCCCTCGCGGTGAATCGTGAGGCCGCGCTCGGTGCCGCGCGCCGTCAAGCCGCCGCCGAGCGCCAACGCACGCATCACCGACGTGCCGGGCTCGAGCGGATAGGCGCCGGGGCTCTGCACCGCACCATAAATATAGAAGACCGGGGCGCTGGGGACGAAAATCGTGTCGCCGGGCACGAGCTCGATGTTCGCGGTTAGATTTCCGCTTTGGTACATCGCGGGCACGTCGATCTCGATGCGCTCGGGCGAACCATTGCGGTTCGTCACGACGACGACCGTCTCGTCGCCTGCCTCGCTGACGCCGCCGGCGAGAGCGAGCAGATCCGTGACGCGCGTGTGCGTCGCCTCGAGCGGATAGTGCCCCGGCTTCGTGACTGCGCCGAGCACGGCCACCTGCCGGCTACGCAGAGTGACCAACGTCACACTGACTTGCGGATCGAGCACGAACCTGCGCTGCCGCAGGCGCTCCGCGATGAGCCGTCCGGCCTCGATCGGCGTTTTCTCGGCCACGTTCACTTCGCCGAGCAGGGGAAACGCCAGCGTCCCGTCGGCCGATATCGTGGCTTCGGTCGTAAGGTCCGGGTTCTGAAATACGGTGACGCGGACCGTATCGCCGGGCCCAAGCGCGTCGGGGGCCGCCGCGCCCGCGTCGCCTTCCGCCAGCGCGCATGCCGCCGCGAGCGAGATCAGCACTCTTGCGCGTACTGTCGTCATGGAGCCTGAGTCTAGCGACGCGACACCGGCGCCATCGCCGCGGTGCATGAGCCGCCCGGACTACTCCGCGAGCCAGCGGCCGCGAATGCGCCGCAGCGCGATGACGGCCGCAACCGCGATCCCGCAGAGCCACACCATCCAGTCGGGCGGCTCCGGCGCGCTCACGGGCCAGCGGACGTGCGTGTTCCGCGCCGGCATCGCGCCGTGCGCCTCGAACGGAGGATGGCACGAGGCGTCGGGCGACTCGGGACTCGGGCACGTGCGCACTCGAGATACCGGGAGATCGAGCTCGGCCAACGAGGCGACGACCTGGGCGCCCTCGACTGCCTGCGGGCTAGCCGGCGACGTGACGGCCAGACCGAAAAGAACGAAAGCCATCGTGCAACGCCACATACAGTGCCTCACTCCCGCAACTTCCGTTTCGCATGACGGAAGCAGGGTCAACGATGCGCGCTCTGCGTGACACGCCGCGACACGCGCGCGCCGTTCGGACTGACCGGACCGGACTACGCGACCGGCCTACGCCCGCGCGATACCCCGGGTAAAAAGGTGTCCCGCATCAGGCCTTTTACTGACCGGTACTCAGCGATTGCACGGATGGAGCACGCGCTCGGTGTTACCTAGGCTGTCTGGCCTATGCAAGGTCCGCAACCAAACTCGAGGAGACGTTCATGGAAGGCTCTGTTCTAGTCGTCGAGCACGATAACGCGCTGCGCGAGCTCATGGCCGGCAATCTGCGGCATGCGGGCTACAACGTGGCTTGTGCCGAGCACGTGGCGCAGGCCGCGGGCCTGGCGCGCAGGTCACGCCCCGACGTCGCGCTGCTCGACTGGGCGCCGGGAGAGCCGGGCTTGACCTTCGCGCGCCAAATGCGCGGCGATCAACGCACGGCCGACATGTCCATCATCATGGTCAGCGCACGCTCGACGGAGCCCGACCGCATCGCGGCGCTCGAGAGCGGCGCCGACGACTACGTGACCAAGCCGTTCTCGATGCGCGAGCTCCTCGCACGCGTCAAGGCAGTGCTGCGCCGCCGCGCGCCGCAGCTCGCCGACGATATTCTCGAGAGCTCCGGCTTGCGGTTCAACGCCGCGGCGCGGCGCGTGACGGCCGGCGATCGCGAGCTCGACCTGCGCAACACGGAATTCCGGCTCCTGCATTTCTTCATGACGCACGCGCATCGCACGTTCAGCCGCCGCCAGTTGCTCGACGCCGTGTGGGGCGAGCAGAGCTTCGTGGAGGAGCGCACCGTCGACGTGCACGTGCGCCGACTGCGTCGCGCGCTCACGCAAACCGGTCACGACGGGCTCGTCGAGACCGTGCGCGGCGTCGGCTTTCGCTTCCGGCCCGACGCGGCCGCCATGTCGACTCCGACGCTCTCGAGCGCGGTGCTCGACCTCGCGAGAAGCGGCCGATTGCGGCCGCGCATCGCAGTCGCGGCGCCGAGCATCGCTCTGGCATGACGCCGCAATCGGCCGCGCTGCGACTCCAAACGGCGCCGACGAACGCGGCGTCGGGCATCCGCATGGTGCTCGACTCCGTGATCGCAGTCGCCGTCTTGCTCGTCGCCGCGCGTGCGTTCGACGCGCCCCTGGGTCGCGAGTATGCGTTCCTCGCGTTGCTCGTCTTCGCGATGATGTTCCCGAGCCGGCCCGAGCGCGCGGAGGTCGTCATCGCACGCTGGACGCTGATCCTCACGCTGCTGCTTGCTCTCGGCTGGGCTTCGCAAACGTTGAGCGCATTCGACGCGCGCGTCGTTGTCGCTTGGGCACTCGCAACGCCCGCCGTCATGATCGCCGCACAGCGCTGGCTGCCCACCGTGCTGGCCCGCGTCGCCGCGCGCGACGGCGCGCGGCGCACGGCCGTCATCGCCGGCGCCAACGAGGCCGGGCGCCATCTCGCCGAGCGTATCGCCGCGGACCCTTCGCTCGGCATTCGACTGGTCGGCTTCTTCGACGACCGCGAGATCAGCCGCCTGAACGGTGTCGAGCCGTCGCAGATCTTGGGCCCGATCACGTCGCTCGCCGGGTTCGTCAAGACGCGCGGCGTAGATCTCATCTATAGCGCGCTGCCTCTGTGCGGACAGCCGCGCGTGCGCGCGCTGCTCGAGGATCTGCGCGACACGACGGCATCCGTCTATTTCGTTCCCGACGTGTCGGCGTTCGATCCCATTCAAGCGCAGATCTCGTCGATCGCAGGCGTGCCCGTCATCGCCGTCTGCGAGTCGCCGTGCTGCGGGTTCGCGGCCGTGCTCAAACGCGTGAGCGACGCCGCAGCGGCGACGCTCGGGCTCGTGCTGCTCGCGCCCTTGCTGCTTCTCATCGCCGTCGGCGTCAAGGCGAGCTCGCCGGGACCCGTGCTGTTCAAGCAACGCCGCTATGGCTTGGACGGCAAGGAATTCGTCGTCTACAAATTTCGCACGATGACCTGCCTCGAGGACGGCGACGTGGTCAACCAGGCCGTTCGCAACGACCCGCGGACCACGAAACTCGGCGCGTTCTTGCGCAACTACTCCCTCGACGAGCTACCTCAGCTCGTCAACGTGATCCAAGGCCGCATGAGCCTCGTCGGCCCGCGGCCACACGCCGTGGCGCACAACGAGCTTTATCGCAAGCTCATCCGCGGCTACATGATTCGCCACAAGGTGAGGCCCGGTATCACGGGCTTGGCACAGGTCCGCGGCTTGCGCGGCGAAACCGACTCCGTAGCCAAGATGCGAGCCCGTATCGAGTGCGACCTCGAGTATTTGCGCAATTGGTCGTTGGCGCTCGACGTTTGGATTCTGGTCAAGACGTTCGGCGTCGTAGCGCGACGACACAACGCCTGGTGACTTCAGTGGGGGAGGGATCGTCATGCGCGAGAGTGTCAGTGGGTTCGTGACGAGCGGTGGGAACGGCGAGCGGCACACGGTCGCGCGCGACTATGCCGACAACTCGTTGCTCGAGATCGCGGACCTCGAATCATTGCTCCTCAACATGGATGCATCGCTCAACGTCCACGAGCGCATGCATTTCTTCGGTTGGACGCAGGGGCTGTTCCAAGGTCTCGTGCCGCACAGCGCACTGATCTGCGCGCTGCGCGCGACGACGTCGACGGCGTTCCGCCTGGACGGGTTCTCGACGCTCGTGCCCGACGCCGGCCGGCTCGGCAAGATGCTGCAGAGCGACGCGGCCACGATCCCGAGTCTCATCACGTTGTGGGCCGACCAAGGGTTCAATCCCGTCATCAGGACGGTCGACGAGATCGGCATGCTGCTCGGCGGCCCCTTCGTGCGCGAGATCAAGCGCATCGGCGCGACGCACCTGTCGCTGCACGGCAGCCCTTCCATCGATCGCGACGCGAATGGGTTCTACATCTTCGCGCGCGCACCGCGCGACGTCATACGTAAGGAAGCCTACATCCTCGAGCTCGCCGTGCCGTTCCTGCACGCTGCCTGGATGCGCGCGCAGACGGCGGGCGCACCGCACCACGCCCCCAAGAGCGCAGCACCAGCCGCAGTGCTCACGGAACGCGAGCGGGAGATCCTGAAGTGGGTCTACAACGGCAAGAGCAACGGCGAGGTCGGCGCGATTCTCGCGATCAGCCCGCTCACCGTGAAAAATCACGTGCAGAAGATCTTGCGCAAGCTGAACGTCGTAAATCGCGCGCAGGCGGTCGGCAAAGCACTGGAGTCGCGGCTCATTGGACCCTGACAACGTGGACCGGCAAACGCTCGCAGCGAGGGTCGTGGCGCGAATCGCAGCGTGCGCGCTCTTCCTCACGGGCGGTGACGCCGTGGCGTTGTTCGACGATCGGCTCGAGGTCGTCGTCGGGCAATCGGCGACTCACGACGACAACGTTTTCCGTCTGGCACGCGGCGTCGACCCGGTCACCGCGCTCGGCACGTCGGACAGAAGCGATACCTACCATGCCACCTCGCTGGGACTCAAGTTCGACGTGCCGCAAGCGTCACATCGCTATCGCGGCGATCTCGGCGTCGATCGCTATCAATTCGAGCGCTTCAGCAACCTCGAGCTCGAGGGGCACCACGGCAGCTTCGATTGGACTTTCAGCGGCGTGGACGCGCTGACCAGTCGCTTGGGCTACTTGGAATCGCGCACGCTCGCCTCTCTGAGCAACATCCAGGGCGGCGCGCAGAGCACCGCGCCCAACTTCATCGACTACCGGCGCACCTACGCCGAAGCGAGCTACGAGATCACGCCGCGGTGGGCGTTCCGCGCGGAGCTCGGCCGCGGCGCGCAGGAGAACAGCGCGTCGCTCTACACGTTGAGCGACATGAGCGTGAAGACGCAGGACCTCGAGCTCGTTTACGCGACGCCTGCGGGCACGCGGATCGGCCTCGACACACGGTTCGTCGCCGCGAGCCTTCCGAATCGTCAACTCGTCGGTTTGCAGGCCATAGACAACTCGTACGACGAGCGCCACTCGAGCGTCTTCATCGAATGGCAGACGAGCCGGCACTCGCGGCTCGATGCGCGCTTCGGGCGCGTGCACCGCGGCTACGAGGATCTCGCGGCACGCAATCACACGGGCAGCACGTATAGCGTCGCCTACTCATGGCAACCCGTCGATGCGCTCACGCTCACGGCGATCGGGCAGCGCGGCATCAGCACGACGGAGGAGGTCAACGTGGGGCACGTGCTCATGGAGACCGTGGGCCTGCGGTCGCACTGGCGCCACGCGGACAGGGTCGAGCTCACGCTCGACCTCGAACGCGGCGACCGCGTCTACCGCGGCGATCCGGTGTTCGCGCTCGGGTTGGTGCCGCAACGGTCGGAGCGCGTGAGCGTCAAGGCCGTTGGCGCCCTGTTGCACCTCACGCCGATCGTGACGCTCGATTTTCGCTGGCGCAACGAGCGGCGCTCGGCGAATGCGGCCGCCGGGAATTACCGCGTGAACGTCGCCGGCATCGGCGTGCGTTGCTCGTTCTGAAGCCGCGCCGATTCGCTCACGGCAGGACCGGTGTCAGCACGCCGTTGACGAGCTCGAGCACGCCCTCGAGCGGGCCGGGCGCGACCGCGAGCGCGGTGGTGCCGCGGCGCACGCGATCGTGGATCACCGAGCTCGCCGAGTGCGTGCCGATGCAGGCCG
>DATFFV010000234.1:0-4398 GCA_035249885.1 Gammaproteobacteria bacterium
GGGCCCGCCGTGCGCAAGCTCGTCGAGGAGCACGATCTCGATCCGTCCTCGATCGCGGGCTCGGGTCGCGAGGGACGCATCACGAAGGGCGACGTGCTCGAGTACATCGCGGACCACCAAGCGACGAACGTCGGCATCGAGCACGAGGTGCTGCAGCGCGCCGGCGTGGTGGGCCAGGAACCACAGCGCGTCGGCCCGGCGCGCAACGAGCAGCGCGTCGCGATGACGCGGCTGCGCGCGCGCATCGCCGAGCGTCTGCTGCAAGCACAGTCGCAAGCCGCGATGCTCACGACGTTCAACGAAGTGGACATGACGGCCGTCATGGCCCTGCGGCAGCGTTATCAGGAGCCGTTCACCGCGAAGCACGGCATCAAGCTCGGCTTCATGTCGTTCTTCGTCAAAGCCGTGATCGAAGCGCTGCGGCAGTTCCCCGTGCTCAACGCGTCGGTCGACGGCACGGACGTCATTTATCACGAGTTCTTCGACATCGGCGTCGCCGTGTCGACCGACCGGGGGCTCATCGTGCCCGTGCTGCGCAATGCCGAGGCGGTTGGGCTCGGTCCGATCGAGCAGTCGATCCGCGACTTCGGCGAGCGCGCGCGCAAGGGCACGCTGCAAATGGACGAGCTCACGGGCGGCACGTTCACGATCACGAACGGCGGCGTTTTCGGCTCGCTGATGTCGACGCCGATCTTGAACCCGCCGCAGAGCGGTATCTTGGGGATGCACAAGATCCAGCCGCGGCCCATGGTCGTCGACGGCAAGGTCGAGCCGCGGCCGATGATGTATCTCGCGCTGACCTACGACCATCGCATCGTCGACGGCCGTGAGGCCGTACAATTTCTCGTCCACGTCAAGGATGTCATCGAGGATCCGGCGCGCCTGCTCCTCGAAATCTAGTCTTCACCGAGTCAGAACAATGAGCGACAAGAACTTCGACGTCGTCGTCATCGGCGGCGGTCCGGCCGGCTATCCCGCGGCTTTGCGCGCGGCGCAACTGGGGCTTAAGGCCGCCTGCATCGACGATTGGAAGAACGAGGAGGGCCAGCGCCTTTTCGGCGGCACGTGCTTGAACGTCGGCTGCATCCCGTCGAAGGCGTTGCTCGAGTCGTCGGAGCTCTATCACCGCGCGCACACGGAGTTCGCGGTTCACGGCATCCACGTGGGCGGCTTGGGGCTAGACGTCGAGGCCATGCAGGCGCGCAAGCGCGGCATCGTCAAGCAGCTCACGACGGGCATCGAGGCCATGTTCAAGGCCGGCGGCGTCACGGGCTTCAAAGGCCGCGGCAAGCTGCTCGCCGGTAACCGCGTCGAGGTCACGACCGACGCCGGCGTCGAGGTGCTCGCCGCCCAGCACGTCGTGCTCGCGACGGGCTCGGTGCCGATCGAGTTGTCCGTAGCGAAATTCGACGGCAAGCGAATCGTCGACTCGACGGGCGCGCTCGCGTTCAGCGATGTCCCGAAGCGCTTAGGTTTAATCGGCGCCGGCGTCATCGGGCTCGAGCTCGGCTCGGTGTGGCGGCGGCTCGGGTCGGAGGTCGTGATCCTCGAGGCGCTCGAGACTTTCCTGCCGATAGCCGACCAGCAGATCGCCAAGGAGGCGCTGCGCCACCTCAAGAAGCAGGGCTTGGACGTCCGCTTAGGAAGCAAGGTCACGGGCGCGACCGTCGACAACAACGCGGTCAACGTGCGCTACGAGACCGGCGGTACGGCGCAGGAGCTCGTCGTCGACGTGCTCGTCGTCGCCGTCGGCCGCCGCCCCGTGACGGCAGGGCTCTTCGCCCCCGACGTCAAGGTGCCGCTGGACCGGCGCGGCTTCATCGAGGTCGACGAGCAGTGCCGCACGACGGTCGCGAACGTCTGGGCCGTCGGTGACGTCGTGCGCGGGCCGATGCTCGCACACAAGGGCATGGAAGAGGGCGTCATGGTCGCCGAGCTCATTGCCGGGCACACGGCACAAGTGAACTATCAGACCGTCCCGGCGATTATCTACACGGCGCCCGAGATCGCCTGGGTCGGCAAGACCGAGGAAGAGGTCAAAGCGTCGGGCCGCCCGTACAAGGTCGGCACCTTCCCCTTTGCGGCCAACGGCCGGGCCAAGGGTATGCAGCAGACCGCCGGCCTCGTGAAGCTCATCGCGGACCAGGAGCACGACGACGTGCTCGGTGTGCACATCGTCGGCCCCGTCGCGGGCGAGCTCATCGGCGAGGCGGTGCTCGCCATGGAGTTCTCGGCCTCCGCCGAGGACATCCAGCGGACGATTCACGCCCACCCGACGCTCAGCGAGGCCTTGCACGAGGCGTCGCTGGCCGCCGACAAACGCGCCATCCACGGCATCAACCGCTAACGCTCGCGCGGCGTCTGCCGGTATTATTGACCGCGGTGGCTTTGGGGGTCACCGTCGGAGTCATTGGAGTTTGCGGCAGATGGCGGCCGGCCTAAGGAGGCTGGCGGCTCTCTATTGGTGCGACATGCCTGAAAGCCGATGGGCGACGTTCGCGCGGGGGCGCTCGTGAGCACGCGGGCCGCGCTGTCGTTGCCCGCCACGCCTCTTGCCACCGTCATGGGCTCCGTGCGGATCTTAGGGGTCGACCCGGGGTCGCGGGTCACGGGCTTCGGTATCGTCGACGTCGTCGGCAACCGTACCACGGCCGTCGAATGGGGCAGCATCCGTACCGGCGGCGAGCACAGCGAGCGCTTGCGCAGTATCTTCGCGGCTGTCGGCACACTCGTGCGCGAGTATCGCCCTGCCGAAGTCGCCATCGAGAAAGTGTTCTTGAGCCGCAACGCCGACAGCGCGCTCAAGCTCGGGCAGGCACGCGCCGCCGCGATCTGCGCCACGTTCGCCGGCGACGTTTCGATTCATGAGTACAGCGCGCGGCATATCAAGAAGGCCGTCGTCGGCCGCGGCGCCGCGGAGAAGGACCAAGTGCAGCGCATGGTGCGGATGATTCTCGGTGTCGACGAAGACATCGCGCCCGATGCGGCCGACGCGCTCGCGGCGGCGATCTGTCACGCCAACGAGCGCACGTTGCGAGGCGCGCTCGTCGCCGCGGGAGCGCCGCGATGATCGGCTTCCTGCGCGGCACCTTGATCGTCAAGCGGCCGCCGGCGCTGACGCTGGACGTCGGCGGCGTCGGCTACGAGCTCGAGGCGCCGATGTCGACGTTCTATCGTTTGCCCGATGCGGGGCAGCCACTGTCGCTCGTCACGCATCTCGTCGTGCGCGAGGACGCGCACTCGCTCTACGGCTTTTTTACCGAGGCCGAGCGCTCGCTGTTCCGCAGCCTGCTCAAGATCTCAGGTGTTGGGCCGCGCATCGCGCTCGGCGTGCTCTCGGGCATGAGCGTCGAGGGTTTCTACCAGTGCGTGCGCGACAAAGAGCTCGCCAGCCTCATAAGGATTCCCGGCGTCGGCCGCAAGACGGCCGAGCGGCTGCTCATGGAGATGGCGGATCGGTTGCCGGGTCTCGGCGTCGACGTCGCGGTGCTGCCCGTGCGCTCGACCGCCGCAGGCGAGGCGCACGGCGCGCTGCTCGCGCTCGGTTACAAGCCCGGCGAGATCGTGCGCATGCTCAAGGATCTCGACGGCGGACGCCTCTCCACGGAAGAGCTGATTCGCGAGGCGCTCAAGCGCGTGCACCCTGACCGCGTCACGGAGCGAAGCGACACCGAGCGGAGCGACGCCGAGTCAAGCGAGGCGGAGCGATGAGCGGCGTGATCGACATCGAAAAGGGCCGCGGCGCCCTGACCCCTTTCGCGGCCAAGGAAGACGAAGCCTTCGACCGCGCCGTGCGGCCGCGGCGGCTCGCCGAGTACATCGGCCAACCGCGCGTCAAGGCGCAGCTCGAGATCTTCATCACGGCCGCGCGGCAACGCCGCGAGGCGCTCGATCACACGCTGCTGTTCGGCCCGCCGGGTTTGGGCAAGACGACGCTCGCGCACATCATCGCCAACGAGCTCGGCGTGAACATGCACCAGACGTCGGGCCCCGTGCTCGAGCGGCCCGGCGATCTCGCGGCGCAGCTCACGCGTCTCGAGGAGAACGACGTGCTGTTCGTCGACGAGATTCATCGCTTGAGCCCGATCGTCGAGGAAGTGCTCTATCCCGCGCTCGAGGACTATTACCTCGACATCATGGTGGGCGAGGGCCCCGGCGCGCGCTCGATCAAGCTGCCGCTCAAGCCGTTCACGCTCGTCGGTGCGACGACGCGCGCGGGCTTGCTCACCTCGCCGCTGCGCGACCGCTTCGGCATCACGCAGCACCTCGAGTTTTACTCGGGCGCCGAGCTCACGCAGATCGCGCGGCGCACGGCGGGCATTCTCGATCTCCCGATCGACGACGCGGGCGCGCGTGAGATCGCGGCGCGCTCGCGCGGCACGCCGCGCATCGCGAACC
>DATFFV010000235.1:0-9367 GCA_035249885.1 Gammaproteobacteria bacterium
CGCCGCGCGCGCCTCGTCGAGCGACGCGTCTTCGGGCACGAGCGCGAAGAAGATGATCATGCCGGGGTCGCGCAGTTGCAGCGTCTGCACGGCTACCTGTGACGCGAGCCCCGTTTGAACGAGCGCTTTGTAGAGGCGCCCGCCCGGCTCGTCGGCGAGTGCGTCGGCGGCGAACTGCAACGGCACGAAGTCCGTGTGCGTGCCCGCGGGCGCGTGATAGCCGACCATGAGGATCTGCACGTCGCCGACACGGCGGACGATGACCTCGCGCTCGCCGTCCTGCGTCGGCTCGATCGTGTAGTTGTCGGTGAGGACGCGCTGCGGCCGCGGAATCGGGTTGAACTTGGTTGCGATGAGCTCGAGCGTGCGAGGCACCTCGAATCTGCCGGCCACGACGAGCACGGCGTTATCGGGTTGGTAGTGGCGCTGGTAGAACGCCTTCAGGCGCTCGATGGGCACGCCCTCGATGTCGCTGCGGCTGCCGATCGGCGACTTGCCGTAGCTGTGCCAAAGGTACGCCGTGCTCAGCACGCGTTGGTACAGCACGCCGGTCGGGTTGTTCTCGCCTGCCTCGAACTCGTTGCGCACGACGGTCATCTCGGTGTCGAGGTCGCTTTGCGCGACGAAGGCGTTGATCATGCGATCGGCTTCGAGATCGAGCGCCCACTCGAGGTTGGCGTCGGTGGCGTCGAACGTTTCGAAGTAGTTCGTTCGGTCCCACGACGTCGTGCCGTTGAACTGCGCGCCGTGGCTGCGGATCGCGGCGAGGATGTCGGGGTATTTCGTCGAGCCCTTGAACAGCATGTGCTCGAGCAGGTGCGCCATGCCGGTCTCGCCGTAGCTCTCGTCCGAAGAGCCGACGAGGTACGTCATGTTCACCGTGATCGTCGCCTTCGAAGGATCGCGGAACAGCAGCACGCGCAGGCCGTTGGCGAGCCGGTATTCGGCGATGCCTTCGACCGCCGTCACGTGCGTGATGCCCGCGGGCAGCGGCGCTTGCGCGCCGGCGAGGCCGGTGAAGAAGAGGGCGAGCGACAGGCAGCAGACGCGAACTACGTCGAGCGACTTCATGGACATCCCCCGGAGCGCATTATTGTTGCTATAACGGTAGCACGGCGCGGACCCAAAACCGACGCGAATTCGACCGTGTATGCCGGGCGGAGTTCGAGGGCGTACGTGATCGAGTGGCCGCCGGGAGCGAAGCAATGGAGCTTTCGGTCCGAGAGCCGGCTTGCCCGCTTCCTCTTAGTCGAGCGCCATCGTGACGAGCTCGGGCCGCCAGCTCAGGAGCACGAGCACCGCCATCGTCGCGAGCAGGAACGGCACGATCGCCCTCACGATCCGACCGACCGGAACCTTGGCGAGAGTCGCCGAGATGAACAGCCCTGCGCCGACCGGCGGCGTGACTATACCTAAGACGAGATTGATGCAGACGACCACGCCGAAGTGGAAGGGATCGATGCCGTAGTTGGCTTGCGCGATCGGCAACAGCAGCGGGACGACGATGATCAGCGCGGCGAGCGAGTCGATCAGCATCCCGACGAGCAGCAGCGTCACGTTGACGAGCAGCAGGAAGACGAACGGATCGCTCGAGAGCCCCGTCAGCCACAGCGTCAACCGTTGCGGCGCCTCCTCGAAGATGATGACCCAGCCGAAGACGTTCGCCGTCGCGATCAAGAAAAGGACGATAGTCGAGTTGACGGCCGTTGCGAGCAGGATATCGGGGAGCGCCCTGAGATCGAGCTCGCGGTGGACGAATCTGCCGATCACGACGGCCGCGAATGCGGCGGCTGCCGCCGACTCGGTCGGCGAGAACCAGCCCATGAGAATGCCGCCTACTATGATGACGGGCACCGAGCAGGACGGCAGCGCCCTGACCGTGGCGCGCAGCGCCTGCCGCCCGGACAGCCATCGTCCTTTCGGGAAATCGCGGGCGAGTCCGAGCAGCGCAATGACGACGACGAAGGAGAGGGTCAACAAGAGCCCCGGGACGATGCCGGCGATGAAGAGATCGCCGATCGCGATCTGGGCGAGCACACCGTAGATCACGAACAACATCGACGGCGGAATGATCGGCGACAAGAGGCCGCCGGCCGCCGTGGTCGCGGCGGCGAAGTCGCGGCTGTAACCCGCGCGTTCCATCTCGGGCACCATGGCCTGCGTCATGATCGAGATCTGCGCCGTGGCGGAGCCGAGGATCGAAGCCATCATCATGTTGGCGAGCACGTTGATGTAGGCGAGGCCGCCGCGCAGCCCCCCCACGAATATGCTCGCGAGATCGATGAGCCTGCGGATGAGCCCGCCGCGATTCATGATCTCGCCCGCCAGCATGAAGAGCGGAATGGCGATGAGCCCATAGCTCTCGATGCCGCTGAAGAGCTGCTGGGCGAACGACGCGAAAAGCACGTCGTTGCCCGAGGCGAGAATGTGGGCCAGCGCCGTTCCGAACAGCACGAACGCGATCGGCACGCCGAGCGCGAGCAGTACTACGAAAATGGCGACGGCCGGCATTTAGGCTCCGCTCGATGGCCGTGCGCCGACATCGACGCTCGCAACCTCTTCGCGAGGACCTTCGAGCAGGTTCGCCAAAGCGTGAATCGTCATGGCGGAGGCCATGAAGGGCACGGCGAGCCACACCCAGAACTTGCGGATTCCGATCGTGCTCGTGGGCTCGATATAGATGAACTTGAACGTGCTCTCGGCGAAGACGTCGAGATCGAGCCCCGACTCGAGCAACGCGACGGGGTCATACCACTGCCAGCAGAGAACCAGCAACGTCAGTGCGAGAACGAGCAGGATCGCGTCGACGATCCTGTTGGCGGCGCGCCGATAAGCACGCGGGAGAATGTCGATCACCAGCGTCACGGCCACGCCGGTGCGCATCCTCACCATGGCGGACGCCCCCGTCAGCGCCATCCAGATCATCGTGTAGATCGCGAGCTCGTCTACCCAAAAGAGGGCGGCTCCCGCGGCCCGAGTCACGATGTTGAGCAGAATCAGCACGACGAGCGCGCCGGCAAGAGCGGCGAGCAGCCGCTTTTCGAGACCCAGGACCACGTTCGAGACGCGGGAAACGGAACGCATGATGGAAGCGCTAGGAGAATTCCGGCGTTATCGGCCGGCCTCGGCCGAGCCGGCCTCGGCGGCCGCCGCGAGCTGCCGCAAGCGCGCGAGCACGGGGGCCTTCTGCCGCCAGGTCTGTTCCCACCGGTCGAGCACCGGGCCGAAGAATTCGGGGCCCACCTGCTGGATCTCGATGCCGGCGGCCGCAAGCTCGGCTTGGTATTCGGTTTCGGCTTCGATGTAAGTCACGGCAATGCGCTCGAAGTGCTGCGTCATGAGCTCGGTGATCGTCGTTTTGAGCTCGGGATCGAGCGTCCTCCACTTGGCGGCGGAGACGAGACCTACCATCGGAAACATCATGTGGTTGGAGAGAACCACCGTCTCGGCCAAATCGTAGTAGTTCTGCTTCCAGATGTTCTCGAGGTCCATGTCGACGGCGTCGATCTGCCCGTTGGCCAGCGCGTCGTAGACCGAGCCCAGCGGCAGCGGGATCGGCGCCGCGCCCGCCTGCACGTAGAAGTCTCGGATCGGATCGAGCGGCGTGATGCGGAGCTTGCGACCTCTCAAGTCATCGAGCGACCGTACCGGGCTTCGCGAGATGATCTGCCGCATGCCGGCCAGCGAGTAGCCGATTCCCACGACGCCGATTCGTGCCGGCAGCTGGTCGAGCAAGCCGCGAGCCTCGGCGCTTGCGAGGAGCTCGGCAGCGGCTGCGACGTCCTTCGCGAGATAGGGAGCGTAGAGCGCGCCGAACTCGGGGATGCGGTTCGTGATCTCGGCGATCGGCATGAACGCCATGTCGAGCGCGCCGGTCTGCAGTTGCTGAAGCATCTGCGCGTCGTTGCCGAGCTGCCCGGCGGGGAACACCGCGATGCTGTGCGCGCCTCCGGTGCGCTCGCCGAAATTCGCCGCGAAGGCGTTCGCTTCGATGGTCCAGACATGGGTCGGCGCCGTCGGCACGCCCATGCGAAACCGGTCGGCGAGGGCGTCCCCCGGCGCGAACGCGACCGAGCACGCAAGTAGGGCCAGGTAACGGCAGCCATTCCCGATTCGAGGGTTCATTGGCGAAGTATAGCGGCTGGCCCGAATCGCGGTTCTCGTCGGCGCGTGATGATCCCTAGCGTGTGAAGTACTCCGCGATGGCGGCCCAAGGATGGGCCTTGTCCTCGTAGAAACGGGACCGCTGCGTTCGCCGAAGCGGGGACTGATCCATGAGCGGGCGGACTCTGCGGCCCGGCCGGTCGTGGCGCAACCATGGCTCCTCGCCCGCCGTTGCGGTCGGGTGCGGCGGGGGACTACGATGCCCGGAAAACGCCGGCGTCGCCGCCGGCTACGAGGGGGGGACTCATAGCCACCATCCGTGCGCGCCGCCGCGCGCGACAGCTCACGTTCGTTGCGGCGATGTTTCTGACCGGCGTGGCGGTGACCGCGGCCGAGTTGCCGACGGCGCAGCCGGCCGAGGTCGGGCTCTCGGCGGAGCGCCTCGCGCGCCTCGACGCCGCCACGCAAGCCGAGGTCGATGTGGGTCGCAAGGCGGGCATCGTCCAGGCGATCGTCGACTGACGTGCGCGGACGGGGGTAAGCGATGAGTCTGTTATCGCGCGTTTTGCTTCTGTTGCTCGCCGCGTGTGCCGCGAGTTGCACGACCATGCGACCCGTCGACGCGACGCAACTCGACGCCACGCTCGCGGCGCTCGAGCCCGGCGATCGAGTGTCGGTGTTGACGCCGAGTGGCTGGCGAGACAACCACTACGTCATAGCCGTGACGGAAACCGCGCTCGAGCTCGAGACGTTCGGGGACGAACGCGTGACCGTCGATCGCACGGATCTCTGGGAGCTCCAGGTGCCGGTGGTCTCGCGCGGCAAGCGCATCGCGCTCATCGGTGGCATTGCAACCGCCGTGTGGTTCATCTTGCTCGACGATGCGGGCTATGAGCTCGACTTTTGACACAACTGAAAGGAACAAGACGATGAAATCGACGAAAGGAGGCGCGGCAGCCGCGCTCGTGATCTTGGCGTTCCTCGCCGGTGCTCCGGCGTTCGCGCAGGGTGGGGGTGGCGGCCCGCCGCGCTTCTCGCCGCTGCTCATGGAGAGCACGGCGTTCGAGGACGGCGGCATCGTGCCGCAGAAATACGCGGGCCGCGAAGGCGTGCAGCCGGGCTTCACGTTCTCGAACGCGCCGGACACGACGGTGAGCTACGCGATCATCTTCCACGACCTCGACGTCGCGCTCCAAGGCGGCACGAACGACGTCTTGCACTGGCTCATCTGGAACATTCCGGCCGCGGCCAAGGGCATTCCCGAGGGCAGCCTGCCCGCGGGCTCGGTCACGGGCCGCAACATCGCGGGCCAGAACTCGTACTTCGGCCCGGGCGCGCCGCCGGGGCCGCGCTATCACCACTACGTGTTCGAGCTCTACGCGTTGAGCGCCAATCTCGATCTCCCGAGCACGGCGGGCCGCGACGAGCTGCTCGCGGCGATGGCCGGCAAGATCGTGGCGAAGGCGGCCTACGTGGGCCGCTACCGCAGCACGCCTCCGCCGCAATAACCCGGTGCCGGCGGGGGGCGGCCATCTCGCCGCCCGCCGGCGCATACGTTCTTAGTGCCCGCATCCCCTAAGGGTCCGCCGCGCAGAACGCGCCCCGACGTCCTGGAGCTACTAAACGCTCCACCGGAGGTCGTGTTTGCACGTTGCCGCTCGCCGCGCTACTGGCCGACATGGGCGTTCGCGTTCTGGCTGCGCGCGACGGCGGCTCTGCCGTGGCGCACGGCGATCAGGATCCATAAGGCGCTAGGGCGCATGGCAGGAGTGCTGTCGCGGCGACGCCGCCGCATCGTGCGGCGCAATCTCGAGCTCTGCTTCCCCGAGCTCGCCCCGCACGAGATCAATGCGATCATGGCGCGGCACTTCGCGAGCGTCGGCGCGTTCCTCGCCGAGCTCGCGCACGCGTGGTACCGCCCGGCCGAGCAGCGCGCGCACTTGTTTCGCATCGAAGGCGTCGAGCACCTCCACGACGCGGTCGCGAAGGGCAAGGGTGCCCTGCTGTACCTGGGGCACTTCACGACGCTCGAGATTTGCGCGCCAATGATCAAGCCGTTGGTGCCGCTCTATGCGTTCATGTTCCGGGGGCGGCGCAATCCGTTACTCAACGCCTTACAGACGCGCGGCCGCGCCGGCTGCGCCCACATCTCGGTCGCGAACGACAGCATCCGCGAGATGCTCGCCCTGCTCGCGAAGAACGCCGTTGTCTTCTATGCGCCCGATCAAGCCCGTATCGACAGCGGCGAGCTCGTCCCGTTCTTTTCGCATCCGGCCATGACGAGCACGGCGCCGAGCCGCCTCGCGCGGCTCAGCGGCGCGGCGATCGTGCCGCTGTTCTTCCGCAGGCTTCCCGACGACTCGGGCTATCTGTTGCGTTTCCAATCGCCGCCGCCCGACGTTCCGAGCAGCGACGTCCTCGCCGACACGGTCAAGCTAACCGCCGTGCTCGAGAGCTTCATTCGCGAGTGTCCCGAGCAATACTTCTGGACGCATCGGAAATTCAAGGACCGGCCTGGTGTGGCAGACGCCTATCGGGAGAGCGCCGGTCCGGCGGCCGGCCGCGACTAACGCGGTTCGATCTCGAGGACGCGGCCCTCGGCCGCGAAGATCTTGATGAGCACCGCGACGCGCATCCACATGCCGTTGCGCTCCTGGCGCCAGTACATCGCGCGCGGGTCCTGATCGACGACGGGGTCGATCTCGGCGCCGCGCGGCAGCGGATGCATGATGATCGCGTCGCGCTTGAGCTGCGCGAGCTCGCGCTCGCCGACGCTGAAGCGGCGCAAGTCCACACCGCTCGATTCGCCGGCGGTGTCCCACTCGGTTTGCATGCGCGTCACGTAGAGCGCATCGAGCGTCGGCAGCACGGCTTCGAGGTTCGCCGTCTCGCTGTAGGGGATTCCGTGTTGATCGAGATAGGCCTTGACGTCGGCTTGCATCGCAAACTGCTCGGGCGCGATGAACACGACGCGTGCGCCGACGTAGTTCTTCAGGAGGTAGCACAGCGAGCGCACCGTGCGGCCGCGCTTCAAGTCGCCCATCATGCCGATGACCTTGCCGTCGATGCCGCCCTGGCTCCCGAAACTGCGCGCGAGCGTGTAGATGTCGAGCAGCGCCTGCGTCGGGTGCTGGTCGCTGCCGCTGCCCGCGTTGATGACGGGCACGGGGCGCGGAATGCCGTTCATGAGCCGTGCGGCCTGCGCGGCGCGGCCGGACTCCTTGGCGCGCATGACGATGACGTCGACGTACGAGCTGAACGTCCGGATCGAGTCCTCGAAGCTCTCGCCCTTGACCTCCGATGACGTCGAGGGGTCGCGAATCTCGCTCGTGCGCATACCCAAGATGTGGCAAGCGTTGTTGAACGAGAGGAACGTCCGCGTCGAGGGTTGCGTGAAATAGAGCATGGCCCGGCGCGTCGGCAGCAGGTCGCGCAGTGCGCGGGCCCCTTCGTCGGACTTGGCGAGCAGGCGCACGCGCGTCGCGAGCTGGCAGAGCTCGTCGAGCAACGGACGTTCGAACGCGCGCGGGTCGATGACGTGGAACAACGTCGAGCGCGCGGGCAGAACCAGCGTTTCGCTGAGGGGCTCGGTGGCGATGGCGGCAGCCTCGTGATCCCTGGGGCTCGCTGAGCAGATTGTACGCCGCAACGCGGGCGTGGTGTATCGTCTCAAGCAGCGCGTGGGCGGAAGGGGGCAGTCTGCCGTGAAACATCGTTGGTCGCGCCGTGCCGTGCTGCGTGGCAGCGCCGCGCTTGGCGCCGTCACGGCTATCCCGCCCGCGGTGCTTGCGCAAGCGGCCCGCGCCGCGCCCTACGTCAATCTGTCGCCGGCCGAAGCCGCCACGCTCGAGGCCGCCGTCGCGCGGCTCATCCCGAACGACGCGAACGGGCCGGGCGCGCTCGAGGCCGGAGCCGCACGCTACATCGATGGCGCGCTTGGGCTGGCGCTCGCGGCCTACCGGCCGACCTACGCCGCCGGTCTTGCCGCTCTCGACGCCTACGCGCGCGCGACCGCAGGCGCCGCGTTCGCCGCGCTCGCGACCGAGCGCCAGGACGCCGTGCTCACGGATCTCGAGCAGAACCGTGCGACGGGCTTCGTGCCGTCGTCGTCGACGTTCTTCGACCTCGTGCTGGGACACACGCTCGAAGGCATGTTCGGCGATCCGCACCACGGCGGCAATCAGGGCTTCGTCGGCTGGGAGCTCCTCAGTTATCCCGGACTCGCGCTCGCGGTCACGACCGAGCAGCAGCGCATGACCGAGACGCCGATGCCCGACTACCGCTCGGCCTACGACCACGCCCAGTTCGACGAGCACGCGACCGACGGTGAGCGCGATGACGACTAGGCTTACGCCGACCGACGTCGTCGTCATCGGCCTCGGCGGTGCGGGTGGGGTTGCCGTCGAGCCGCTCGCGGCCGCGGGGCTCAAGATCGTTGGCCTCGAGGCCGGCACGCGCTTGGGACCGCGCGATTTCGCGCCCGACGAGCTGCGCAACAACTTCCGCGGCTGGCCACACGCAGCGCAGAAGGCCAATCGCGAGGTGCCCGTGCACCGGCCGAACGCGGCGGCGCCCGACAATCCGCGCGGCACGATCCATCCGATGATGAACGGCGTCGGCGGCACGACGTTGCACTACTGGGCGCAGAGCTGGCGCTTGAACCCCTGGGACTTCAAGGTCGTGAGCGAGACCACGCGCCGGTATGGCGCCGCACGCATCCCCAAAGGCTCGACCGTCGAAGACTGGCCGTTCGGCCTCGAGGAGCTCGAGCCTTACTACGACAAGGTCGAGCGCGCGATCGGCGTCTCGGGGCAAGCGGGCAACGTCAAAGGCGTCATCGATCCGCGCGGCAACATCTTCGAGGGCGCGCGCGAGCAGCCCTATCCGATGCCGCCGCTGCGCGGCACCGAATTCACGGACCTCATGGGCGGCGCGGCGCGGCGGCTCGGCTGGCACCCGTTCCCTGGCCCCGCGGCCGTGAACTCCGAGGCGTACCAGGGCCGCAGCGCGTGCCTCTACCACGGCTTCTGCAATCGCGGCGGCTGCCACGTGTCCGCGAAGAACTCGACGGCCGTGACGACGATTCCGCGCGCGGAGCAGACCGGCAACTTGCGCGTAGTGACCGAGGCGCACGTCACGCGCATCGACGTCGATGGGGAAGGGCGCGCGGCGGGTGTGCAGTACTTGAAGGGCGGCGAGACGTACATTCAGCCGGCGTCGGTCGTGCTGCTCGCGGGCTACACGTACGAGAACGCGCGGCTCC
>DATFFV010000236.1:0-3874 GCA_035249885.1 Gammaproteobacteria bacterium
TCATCGCGTTCGACGCCGTCGAGAAGGGCCTCGGCAAGCTCGACGCCGACGTCGCCGCCATCGCGGCCGACCTCGAGAACCGCTGGGAGGTGCTCGCCGAGGCCGTGCAGACGGTCATGCGCCGCTATGGCTTGCCCGACGCCTACGAGCGGCTCAAGGAGCTCACGCGCGGGCGTCCCATCGAGGCCAAGACGCTGCGCGACTTCATTGCCGGGCTCGACATCCCGGCCGCGGAGCGCACGCGCCTGCTCGCCCTCGACCCTTCTTCTTATACGGGCCTCGCCGCGGAGCTCGCCCGGCGCATCTAACCCCCGCTGCGCCGCGACGCGGCGCACAAAACCGTGACCGATGGCACAGCCGGGTTTTGGGGGTTAAGTAAACTCGTCCCCAAAGCGACATATCGCCCATGCCACAGGTCCAAGAGCAAGACAAGACACGCGGCATCCGTCAGGTGCTGACGGGTGTAACCGAGGTGCGCGCGGCCGTAAACCAGGTCATGGGCCGCGCGAGTCGAACGTTGGCGATCCTTACCCACGATCTCGAGCCCGACGTCTACGACCATGACGCCTTTCTCGAGACGCTGAAGCGCTTCATCCTCGCGCGCACTTTCGCTCGCGTGCGTGTGCTCATCGTCGAGCCCGAGCGCACCCTGCTCTCTGCGAGCCGCTTCGTCGCGATGGGTCGACGGCTCAACAGCTATATCGAGTTCCGGCGCATGAAGCCGGAGCTCGGCGTCCATCCCGAAGCATTTTTTATCGCAGACGAGCAGGCACTCGTGTATCGTGCGCGCGCCGAAAGCTGGGACGGGATGTCCGACACGTACGAGCCCGCCGTGGCCCGCATGTACTTGAGCAAGTTCGACTCATTGTGGAACGCCTGTGAAATCGAATCCGAAGCACGACAGCTTCAAATATAGTCGGCCGCCCGCGCGCGCCATCGACGTGACGGTGGCCGCAATCATCGAGCAGGACGGTCGGTTCCTCATGGTCGAGGAGCGCTCCGGTAGCAGCCTCGTGCTCAACCAGCCCGCGGGTCATCTCGAGCACGGCGAGTCCTTGCTCGCGGCCGTGGCGCGCGAGACGCTCGAGGAGACGGCGCATCATTTCGAGCCGACCCATGTCGTCGGCTTCTACTTGTGGCGCAGCGACGAGTCGGGCGTTACCTACTTGCGCGTGGCGTTCTGCGGTGAAGCCGGACCCACGGCCGACGTCGAGACGCTCGACGAAGGCATCGTGGGCATCCATTGGCTCACGCGCGCCCAGCTCTCGAGCCGGCAACGGCAACTGCGCAGCCCGATGGTGTTGCGCTGCATCGACGACTATCTGCGCGGGCATCGCCATTCCCTCGACTGCCTGCACTACCTCGATCCGCGAGCGTTGCTGCTCGGCCAAGCCGCCCACGCCTGACCGGCCTCTGGCCTTAGGCTGCTAGAATTTCGGCATGACCGCCGAACCCCTCACGATCGTCGCACTCTCGGGCGGCGTGGATTCCGCCGTCGCGGCTTTGCTGCTGCGCGACGCGGGCCACCGCGTGCAGTGCCTGCACATGACGAACTGGGAGGACGACGGCTATTGCGACAACGCGCGCGAGCTCCAGGACGCGCGCCGCACCTGCATTGAGCTTGGGCTGCCGCTCCACCGTATCAACTTCGCGCGAGAGTATCGCGACCAGGTGTTCGCCGACTTCCTCGCTGAGCACGCGGCAGGCCGCACGCCGAACCCCGACGTGCTCTGCAACCGCCACATCAAGTTCGGCGTCATGCGCCGCTACGCACGGCGGCTCGGCGCAACGGCGATCGCCACGGGCCACTACGCGCGCGTCGTGACCGTCGACGGCTCGCCAAGGTTGCTCAAGGGCGTCGATCCGGGCAAGGATCAGAGCTACTTCCTGCACGCCGTCGCCGCCGAGGACCTCGTCGACGTGCTCATGCCGCTCGGCGAGCTCTTGAAAAGCGATGTGCGCGAAATCGCGCGGCGTGCCGGACTCGCGGTCGCCGAGAAGAAGGACAGCACCGGTATCTGTTTCATCGGCGAACGGCCGTTCGCCGAGTTCCTGCACCGGTATTTGCCCGATAACCCCGGCCGGATTCGCGACGACTCAGGATCCGAGCGCGGCCGTCATCGCGGCCTGGCCTACTACACGCTCGGCCAGCGCCACGGGCTCAATATCGGCGGCGCGGCCGACCGGCCCGAGAACGCCTGGTACGTGGCCGACAAGGACGTCGCCCGCAACGAGCTCGTCGTCGTGCAGGGGCACGACCACCCGCTGCTGCTGCGGCCCGGGCTCGCGGCAACCGGCGTGCACTGGATCGGCGCTCCGCCCGCGGCTTGGGCTGGCGGCGAAGCGCTGCGCTGCCACGCGAAGATTCGCTACCGCCAGGCCGATCAGGCCTGCACCGTCGTGCGCACGGGGCCTAGCACGCTCGAGGCGCACTTCGACGTGCCGCAGCGCACGCCGACGCCGGGGCAGTTCGTGGTGCTCTACGACGGCGACCGTTGCTTGGGCGGCGCCACGATCGAGCGCGGCCTCGCGGCCGCCGCGAACGAGCTCCGCGCGGCCGTGTAGGTCGCCGTCCGGCGCGGTTTCCCGCATATAATTCGTTCGTCCGCAAAGTAAGCCGCTCAGAGGTTCCAATGACCGACAGCTTCGGCGCCCGGAAGTCGCTCGCCGTCCGTTCCGCCAACTACGAGATCTACCGCCTGGACGCCGTCAAAGGCGCCGTCGATACGCTGCCGTACACGCTCAAGATCCTGCTCGAGAACCTGCTGCGCTTCGAGGACGGCGAGAACATCACGGCCGCCGACATCACGGCGCTCGCGAACTGGGATCCGAAGGCCGCACCGGACCGCGAGATCTCGTTCACGCCGGCGCGCGTCGTGCTCCAGGATTTCACGGGAGTGCCGGCCGTCGTCGACTTGGCCGCGATGCGCGACGCCGTCGTCAAGCTCGGCGGCAAAGCCTCGATGATCAACCCGCTCTCGCCGGCCGAGCTCGTCATCGACCACTCGGTCCAGGTGGACCACTTCGGGACGAAGGACTCGCTCGCGAAGAACAACGCCATCGAGTTCGAGCGCAACCAGGAGCGTTACGCGTTCTTACGTTGGGGCCAGAGCGCGTTCCAGAACTTCCGCGTGGTGCCGCCGAACACGGGCATCGTGCACCAGGTGAACCTCGAGTACTTGAGCCGCGTCGTGTTCGAGAAGCAGGTCGGCAAGCACCGCTTCGCCTACCCCGACACGCTCGTCGGCACGGATTCGCACACGACGATGATCAACGGCCTGGGCATCTTGGGCTGGGGCGTCGGCGGCATCGAGGCCGAGGCCGCGATGCTCGGCCAGCCGATAACGATGTTGATCCCGCAGGTCGTCGGCTTCGAGCTCGAGGGCAAGCTCGCCGAGGGCGCGACAGCCACGGACCTCGTGCTCACGGTCACGGAGATGCTGCGCAAGCACGGCGTCGTCGGCAAGTTCGTGGAGTTCTACGGCAACGGCTTGGACGGGCTGCCGCTCGCGGACCGCGCGACGATCGGCAACATGTCGCCCGAGTTCGGCAGCACCTGCGCCGTGTTCCCGATCGACGCCGAGACGCTGCGTTACCTCGAGCTCTCGGGGCGGCCGAAGGAGCAAATCGAGCTCGTCGAGGCGTATGCGAAGACGCAGGGGTTGTGGCGCGGCTCCAAGGTCGCTCGTTACAGCAGCGTGCTGTCGCTCGATTTGGGCGCCGTGGAGCCCAGCCTCGCGGGCCCGAAGCGGCCGCAGGACCGTATCGCTTTGAAAGGCGCTGGCGCCAAAATCGGCGACTTGCTCAAGACCGCCGGCAAGGGCACGAAGGTGCCCGTCACCGCTGGCGCGCAGAAGTACGACCTCGAGGACGG
>DATFFV010000237.1:0-3539 GCA_035249885.1 Gammaproteobacteria bacterium
GATCGCGCAGCCGCCGTTACCCCACGTCAACACGGGCAACGTGTCGCGCGCCGGGAATGCGTCGAGGTTCGTGGGACGGAACACCATGAGCCCGGGCGCGCCGAACGCGGGCTCGGACGTCGTTTCGTACGGACCCGGTACGGCGAGCGGCGCCCCCTCGACGGGCAACGCCGACGCGATCATTTCGCGCGTGATGCCGGGCGGCTGTGCGAGCGATGCGCCGCCGGCCAACAAGGCCGCCGTTGCGAAAATCAAGTTTGTCTTGTTCATCATTGTCGAGTCCTCTCAACGAACGTTGCGGGGCTTGCGGTCTTCCTCGATGCAGTCGTACGGCAGGAAGTCGAGCGACGGGTTCCAGCGGAACGTGACGTAGTTTACGTAGACGACCGTCTCGGTGAAGCTCGCGGGATCGGTCGCGGCGAAGTCGTAGCGCACCGTGCTGTTGTCGTCGCTCGGCGTGAAGCGCTCGACGAAGCGCATGGCCCGGCTCTGCGGCACGCCCACGAGGCCGTAGAGCTCGAAGAAGGGCCAGTCGATGTGCGTCGTCGTGACCACGAGCGAGTCGCCGTCCCAGCGGCCGGCCGAATAACCGAGCGGCGCGTAGGGCGTGTCCGCGGGCGGCTCCGCGCCGTCCATGTGGATGACGCGGTCGATCTCGAACCATTCGTTTTGCAGGATCAAGTCGGCGCCGCGCTCGACGAACCGCACGGCATACGGGCCGCTGCGCAGCATCACGCGCGGCATGCCGGGCGAGATGCAGCCGAGCACGGGATCGTCGACGACCTCGTCGTAGGCCGCCTTGCCGGCGCGCGCCGCGTCCGTGAGCGGCGGATCGCGCACCCACGCGGGCGCCCGGCCTTCGCGCGCGGGCACGAAGACGCGCCCGAAGAAACGATTACCCGTCGCCGCGGCAGCAGGTGCGCGCGCGGCGATCGCGTCCGTGTTCACGGCGCGGTCGGTCGACCAGCGCGGCCGCACATTGCCGCGCAACAGAAGCTCGCGGCCATCGGCGATGAGCAGGTTCGTGACGTACATGCGCCGCTCGGTGCGCGTCGAGGGATTGCCGGCGAACGTGATCATGTCGCCGACGTTGAGCAAGTTGCGCGGCAGCCCCGCGCGGTCGAGGCGCGTGAGGTCGGCGCTCTCGATCTCCCAGAGACGCTCGTTGCCGTCCAAGGATCTCGTGCTGACCTCAAAGCGCACGTGCGGGTTGCGCCACAGCACGCTGACGACTTCGCCGCGCGCTTCGACGATCGTGCTCGCGTCGTACTCGGCCGTCGAATGGTGCGCCGACGCCGGCGGCGTCAACCCGAGTAGAGCCCCAAGGCTTGCGGCAACGATGGCCGCGAATCGCCCGCTCGCGACGCGCTTCATGGAAGTGCTCCCGCCCACATGGCGACGAGAACGATTCTAGCGCAGTTGGCGCGGCGACCGCGCGCGCAGCGTTTTGAACGCCGCGCGCGCGGTGCGGCGGTTGGTCAGAACGAGAATCGAGCGTTGATGCCGAGGCCGTCGGTGTCGCCGGCGAACGTCATGCCGAGGCCCGCCGAGAGTTTGTCGTTGAAGTAGTAGCGGATTCCGGCCTGCAACGACGTATCGCTGTCGCCGACGTCGATGTGCTGGATACCGCCCTCGACCTCGAGGTCGTCGTTGACGAGGGCGCGGATTCGCAGCTGCAAACCCAAACCGTCGTCGTCGGGGTCGCCCGGACCGGGCACGTCCACCTCACTCTGGATGTACAGCACCCGCCCGTAGAGATCGACGTTGCTCTTGAGTGGATGACGATAGCCCGCGCCCACGGCCAGGGTGTCGACGTCGATACTGTTGTCGAGGTCGGCGGTGCCGTAGGAGGCGACGATGTGCCAATCGTCCGTGAGCTCGAAAGAGCCCGACAGCGTGAGGCCGTCGCCGTCGACGTCGAAAGGCCCTACGTCGAAATCGGACTCGTCGTACCCGAGCTCCACGTAGCTGTAGTTGAAGGGCTGCGATTGGGCGGCCTGTTGGGCCGTCGCCACCGCAGGCAGCAACACGGCCGTGGCAAGCAACACTCTCGATAGTCCATTCATCTGTCAGTCTCCTTGATTAACGAGCTATTGGGCGGATGCCCGCTCGCGGATCATAGAGCAGCGAAGTGCCCGGAAACCGGCTGTAACGTGTCTCGATTTGGCGACCGAAATCTTAAGATGCGCGCACTCGTCAAGCGGTGGCGGCGTCGACGGCGTCAGCTAGAATCGGCACACCAGAGCCTCGAGTGCTCGGCATCAAGAACCAGGGGGAACAGCCGTGGTCAAGAAATTGGCTCTCGCCGCGTTGTGCGTCTCGTACGTCTCCGGATACGCGCTGGCGCAAGACGCGCGCACCGTCATCGCCGACGCGCAGCGCGCGCTCGGTAGTCCGCAATCCATCACCTACTCGGGATCCGCGCGGGAGGTTGCGTTCCAGCAGTGCGGCGCGAATGCCACCGCGATGATTTGCTACGGCACGCACGACCCGATGCGGCCGATCACGAACTACGTGCGCGTCATCGATCTCAATGCGCCGCTGTCGCGCCACACCGGTGCGACGATGAACCCCGGGGGCGGCGGCAACACCACGCCGGTGCCCGGTGTCTTCTTCCAGCAGGTCACGGCGCAGCAGGCGGACGTCTCGCAGCCGTGGGCCCAGTCGCTCGAGCTCTACATCACGCCGTGGGGCTTCCTCAAAGGCGCCGCTGCGAACAACGCGACGGCTGCGCGCCGCAACGTCGACGGCAAGAGCTACACCGTGCTGAGCTGGAGCCCGACCGTCAAGGCGCCCTCGGGCAAGGCCTACACGATCAACGGCTACGTCAACGCCGACAATCTCGTCGAGCGCGTCGAGACCTGGCTCGGCGAGAACATCATGGGCGACATGCACATCGTCGCCACGTACTCGGACTGGCGCGATTTCGGCGGCGGAGTGCAAGTGCCGACGCGGATCGAGCAGACGCGCGGCGGCTGGCCGTTCTTCGAGGTCGAGGTCCAGTATGCGCGCGGCAATCCGCCCAACCTCGCGTCGTTGGCCGTCGACACGCGCACGCCCCCTCCCGGCGGTGGTGGTGGTGGTGGTGGCGGTGGTGGCGCGGCGCCCGCTTTCACGATCACGGCCGAGCGCCTCGGCGACGGCGTGTTCCGCTATACGACCGGCACGAACAGCTACGACTCGCTCGTCATCGAGTTCGACAACTACATCATGATGCTCGAGGCCGGCCAGAGTCAGGCTCGCGCGACTGCGTACGTCGCGGAGATCAAACGGCAGTTCCCGGGCAAGCCGATCCGCTACGTCATGGTCACGCATCCGCACGCGGATCACACGGGCGGCATACCTGTGCTCGTGGCCGAGGGCGCGACGATCATCGCGCAGGCGAATTCGCGCGAGTTCTTCGAGCGCGCGCTCAACACGCCGCGCACGCTGCTCGACGACGCGCTGGCGAAAGCTCCGAAGCGCGCGCGCGTCGAGACGGTGTCCGACAAGCGCGTGTACACGGACGGCACGCACACCGTCGAGCTCTATCACATCTA